>PKWO01000286.1 GCA_003132085.1 Oxalobacteraceae bacterium
GTAGCGAAGAAAGCCGCAGCTCCTAAAAAAGCCGCAGCCAAGCCAGCCGTGAAAAAGGCAGCAGCTAAACCTGCAGTCAAAGCGGCAGCTAAGCCGGTAGCAAAAAAAGCGGCTCCTAAAAAAGCCGCTGCACCGAAGAAGCCGGCAGCAAAGCCAGCCGCAGCAGCCCCAGCGGTGAAAACGGTATTGAATCCGGCGGCAGCGTGGCCGTTCCCTACCGGGACTCGTCCGTAATATCCAGGTTCGCTTGGAAGCCTGATTGAGTTCAGGCACAATGCCCGTTGTGTGACCGTGGGTCGCACAGCGGGTTTTTTTTGGGAGAATACGCCGTGTTGTATAGCATCCTTTCCTTGATAGTCAATACCGTGGCAGGTGTTTTGGCCGGAATCCTGCTGCTCCGTTTCTGGATGCAGGCGGTGCGAGTGCGCCCACCGAATACAGTTGCGCAATTCACATTTCAGCTGACCGATTGGTTGGTCAGGCCTTTGCGCCGCATTGTGCCGGGGGTGGGCGGCTACGACTGGGCCAGCTTGGTCGGTGTGGTCCTGGTGGCCATCTTGTCCGTGACGATCGATGTCTGGATGACAGGAAGTATTTCATTGCAAGCGATTTTGCTATTGTCGATGCTGCACTTGATGCAATGGATTTTTTACGGCCTGATGGGATTGATCCTGATTGGCGTAGTGTTTAGTTGGATCAATCCATATGCGCCTATGGCGCCCTTCATTCAAGCCTTGAGCGATCCCATGTTGCGGCCGTTACGCCGTATCATTCCGCTGATCGGCAGCATCGATTTGACACCTTTGGTTGCTCTCGTCCTGCTGCAGATAGCGCTAAGGCTGGTTGATATGTTGATTTTGCAGTTGGCGTAATGCGGAGCGCAGATTGAACCTCATAAAAATAATGGATTTTTCGCCGACACGAGGAAGCAATCCCGCAATATTGAAGCTTTGCGAGGATTTTTCACCAAATGTCGACGAAAAAGACGCATTTTTATGCGCCAAGATAAGCGACGCGCTGCACTAACATGACTCAGCAATGGTGCTCAGCGCTGCCCACAGGCGTCCGCTTGACGGTGCAGATTACGCCGAACGCCAAGAAAAGCGAAGTGGTAGGAATTCTTGACGATGCCCTGAAGATAAAGCTTCAGGCGCAACCGATTGACGGAAAGGCCAACGAGGCATTGATTCGCTTTATCGCGGACAAGCTCGGCCTGCCTAGGCGCGCGATTACCATCACCCACGGTCATGCGAATAAACACAAGCTACTTGAAGTGACGAGTCCCGGCTTGACGGCCGAAACCGTCAAGCAAGCGTTATTTCCAGCGACACCTACAAGCTGTAGCCGAACGCCAGTTTGAACCGCCGATCGATTTCGTCGCGCGACAAATGGTGGTTTTGTGCACCCTGATGGCCGATCTTGACCGCGCCCATCAGGCTAGAGAGGCGGCCGATAGTGGGCCAATCCAGTCCATTGCTCAAGCCGTACAATACGCCCGCTCGGAATGCATCGCCACATCCGGTTGGATCAACCACATTATCTACGCGAACACAGGGAATGTCGAAGCGCTGCCCCGCCGTATAGATTTCTGCGCCTAGCTCGCCGCGGGTAACAATGAGGGTAGACACGCGTTTGGCGATGTTTTCCAGGTTCAGCCCGGTTCGCTCCATCAGCAATTCGGCTTCGTAGTCATTGACTGCCACATAGGTGGCGAGATCGATGAAATGTTCCAGCTCCGAGCCGTTGAACATCGGCAGACCCTGACCGGGGTCAAAGATGAAGGGGATATTCAGGTCGGCGCAATCGTACGCATGCTGCAACATGCCGTCACGCCCATCCGGCGCCACAATTGCAAATTTCACCGCCGCGGCGTCGGCGACCAGATTTTGATGTGAAAAGGTCATCGCGCCTGGATGAAAAGCAGTAATTTGGTTGTTGTCGGCGTCGGTGGTGATGAAAGCCTGTGCGGTAAAGGATGACTCTATCGTTTGAATGCAGCGGCTGGAAATATCCAACTTGTCCAGCCGCTGAAGATACGGTCCGCCGTCCTGGCCGATGGTCGCCATAATGAGCGGATCACCACCGAGTAATTTCAAATTGTATGCAATGTTACCGGCGCAACCACCGAATTCGCGACGCATCGTCGGCACCAGAAAGGCGACATTTATCTTGTGCAATTGATCAGCCAGCAGGGCTTCGGAAAAACGTCCGTTAAACGACATGATGGTGTCGTATGCAACTGAGCCGCAGATGAGAGATGTCATAAATTCGTTGTAAGGTGAAAAGTCGATTGAGAAACAATATGCTACCAGGGAAGGGACGAACCCAGGCCGCTTACGGATAAAACACGCCTACATGGTATCCGGCCGGCTTGACTCCGGAAAATTCAAAATACAGTTTGATTGTTTGCTCGGAATTGGATGCAAACCCTTTCGCTACTTGCGGTGTATCCGGCAAGTATTCACGCGGGGCGAACACGCGGCGGGCCAGCATCGTGCCGTTTGCGTCATTGAGGGTTAATTCGATATGCGGCCACGACTGTACGGTCCTGCTTACGTTGCGCAATAGCATAGTAAGTATCGAATTGTCTTTATTCGCGTTAAGTGTTTCGAGTTCATCAGACTCGATCGAGATCGTTTCGATCTGGGCAGGCAAGCCAATATTGCAATGCACCAAAGAACATGCAGTCAGTAGGGCCGGTTTTGCTTCCGGAAGGTGCGCGGCGATCTGGTCGCGAAAGATATACGCTACCTGAACGAGTGCTCCCAGCAGCAGTATGAAAGACCCTAGCCCCATCGCGATGCGTAGCGCGCGGCCTATGCTTTGCTTGCGCCGACCCTGTTTCAGGAAGTACGGCTCATCCGCTTCCGGGATTTGTGATGCGGGGCGCTCCTCCTCGGGGATTGCCGGCATCGGCCGGCGCGCAAAAGGCTGAAGTTTTTTCTTGCCGCGCAAAGGCTTGTACTGCAATTCTGCAACGACGTGATCCAACGTGTCGGCCGGATTGACGGCCTGCTCCTGCGTGACCTCCTCTATGTCTGCAGCATAAGGTTCATCCGGTGGTGGCGTGGCGGTGACATGCGCCAAAGTTACCGGGGGAACTTCGTCGTGGCTAGCGTGAGCGGTCTGCGCATCGTCATGCGGATTTTCCACCGCTTGCCGGGGCGCATCCACGAAATCGACAAACTCAACTGGATCGGCCTCCGGCTCCGGGTAGGCAAAATCCAACATCTCCGGCGCCGGCGTAGGAAATTCAGGTTCGGGTGCAAGTGCCTGGTCCACCGGTTCGGTCACATGCTCTTCCGCTGGACCAGGTAAGGCCTCCACCTGTTCCGCAATCCCGGAGAACGGAAACGACTGCTCAGCAGAGGCATCGGTCGCCTGCAGATGCTCAATTCCGTTGAAGATTTCTTTGCAGGAGCCGCAGCGCACCAGCCCGGCACGCAATTTCAATTGATCCTGCGCGACGCGAAACGTCGTTTTACAATGCGGGC
>PKWO01000506.1 GCA_003132085.1 Oxalobacteraceae bacterium
TCTGCAAAATGAACTGGCGGCCGTCGATGAGAACATTGCCGGCCTGAAATCGCAGCAGCACGGGCTGGAGGAGTCGCGTGACAGCATGAAGCTGCAATTGCAATTTATGACAGAGCAATTGAACGGCATGCGTGACCTGGCGAAAGAAGGTTATGTCGCGCGCAACCGCCTGTTGGATCTGGAGCGCACTTTTGCGCAGATTAACGGAACGATCGCTGAAGATATCGGTAAGANNTGTGCAACGGCAGGTATCGGAACTGATGCTGCGTAAAATTCAACGTCAGCAAGAGTATCAAAAGGAAGTGCGTTCGCAACTTGCCGATGTCGAAAAGGAGGCTGATTCACTGGCTAACCGCCTGAAGGAACAGGATTTCGAATTGGCCAACGTGTTGGTGCGGGCGCCCGTGGACGGTACCGTGGTTGCCTTGAATATCTTCACCCGGGGCGGCGTCATTCCGCCCGGGTTTCGCATGATGGATATTGTGCCGAGCGAAGATGCGCTGATCGTTGAAGGCCAGGTACCGATCAACCTGATTGACAAGGTTCATGTCGGGCTTAAGGCCGACATGATTTTTTCGGCATTCAATCAAAACCAGACACCGCATGTAGAAGGCGTGATCACGCAGGTATCGGCCGACCGTCTGGTCGATGACAAAACCGGCCAGCCATATTATAAATTGAGGGCGGAAGCGACCCCGGCCGGCAAGAAGGTCATTGCGCGTCTGGCGATTCGCGCCGGCATGCCGGTGGAAGTGTTTGTCAAGACAGGTGAGCGCACGATGATGAGTTACTTGCTGAAACCTGTATTCGATCGCGCCAAGACGTCGATGACCGAGGAATGAGCATGACTTGTTTTTTTTCGATGAAACGCATCGCTGCATGCCTGTTGAGTGCCGGTTTGCTGGCGCCGGTCGGCAGCGCTTTTGCAATGGGCTTGCTGGAAGCCTATAACGCGGCGCTGCAAAACGATCCGATTTACCGCTCCGCCATTCACGACAATGAGGCCGGGCGGGAAAACAGAAACCTCGGGCGCGCTAATTTGCTGCCGAACCTGTCGATCAATTATTCGGGCAGCAAAAACTGGGCTGAAACTACTGCGCCTGATGGTTTCGGTGGCTTTAGCACAACGCGTCCGACTTATATCAGTTCGACCGGCGGGCTGACACTGCGCCAGCCGTTATATAGCCCTGACGGCATTGCCCGCTACCGTGAGGGCCTGGCGCAGGGCGATTATAGCGATGCCCAGTTTTCCGCGCGCCAGCAGGAACTGGTGACACGTCTGGTCAGCGCCTATGTTGATGCGTTATTTGCGGTCGACTACGTCAACCTGGCGGTTGCGCAGCGCGATACGCTGATCGAGCAAAGACAGGCGAACGACCGCATGTTCAAGGAGGGCGAGGGCACCAAGACCGACATGTTGGAAACCCAGGCCAAACTCGACTTGTCCGAAGCGCAACTGATTGAAGCACAAGATAGTCGCGCGACCAACTTGCAGGCATTGGCTGCCATTGTCGGACATGACATCAGCCAACTGGACGGTATATCGGATAACTTTCAGGCAAAACCGTTACAACCGTCCGGCTTCGAAGAGTGGAAGGCGCGGGCATTGCAGCATAATCCGGAAATTCAGGCTCAGCGCATTGCGGTGGAAATTTCGCAGCAGGAGGTCAACAAGAACCGCGCCGGCCATCTGCCCCATGTCGATTTTCTTGCCAGCGTCACCAAGGATAAAGCGGACACGATCGACACTTACACGACTGACTCCAATGTCCGCAGCGTCGGTGTGCAGGTCACCATACCGATCTATTCGGGCGGTTCGGTGAGCGCTTCCATCCGTCAGGCCAGTGCAACCCATGAGAAAGCCAAGACCGATCTGGAGGACAAGACCAATCAGATTTTGCTTGATTTGCACAAACAACACTCTGCAACACTAAGCAGTTTGCCGAAAATCGATGCGCTGGTGAAGTCTGTCAATTCAGCGAAGTTGCTGGTGGCGGCGACCAGGCAAAGCATCAAGGGCGGCATCCGCGTCAATCTCGACTTGCTGAACGCCGAGCAGCAACTGTATACCGCGCAACGTGATCTGGCGCAAGCGCGTTACGGGTACTTGGTGGCGGACTTGAAGTTGCGTTCCGATGCCGGGGTATTAAGTGTCGACGACTTGCACAATATCGCCGGGTATTTTGTTGCCACCAAATGATGCCAGTAATCAGTCTTCATTAAACGGCTGCCGTTTGTTCCGGGATTGTTTTTTTGCAATGCGGGCATGATTTACCGGGCACATAGTAGGGCGATAGCTGCTCGCGCGGCGTGACTACCGCGCGACAGCCGTAGCATTGCGTCACTGCGGTTTCTTCCAGTGCGGGGCTCAAGGCTGTACGATAATCAAATACGAAGCAATCACCGGTGTAGTGGTCGCCTCCAACTTCCTCGAAGTATTTCAATATTCCGCCGTCTAGTTGATAGACATTGCTGAAGCCGACATTTTGCATGTGGATAGCGGCCTTTTCGCAACGAATTCCACCGGTACAGAACGTCACAATGGTCTTGCCCCCCAATTCTTCCTTGTGTTGTGCGATCACGTCAGGAAATTCGGTAAACTTGGTGATGCGGTAATCGATCGTATTGTCAAAAGTGCCGACATCGACCTCGAATGCATTGCGGGTGTCGACCATGACAACCGGCTTGCCGGCATCATCGTGGCCTTGATCCAGCCAGCGCTTCAGGGTTTTTGGTTCTACCGCCGGGGCACGGCCTTTTTCCGGCTGAATCAGCGGGTGTTTCATTGTGATGATTTCCGCCTTTAACTTGACCAACATGCGGTTGAATGGCTGTTTCTCCGAATAGCTTTCCTTTACTTGCAGGTCGGAAAAACGCGGATCAGTCCGCAGCCACGCCAGGAAACGGTCGATCGGTTCGCGCAGACCGGCCAAAAACAGGTTGATGCCTTCCGGGCTGAGGAGGATTGTTCCTTTTAGTCCAAGCTCGTCGCAGAGCGCCCGAAACGCCGGACGTCTCTCCACGGTGTCGTCGAAGCTGATGAATTTGTAGGTCGCAATATTGACGTAAAGTGATGCGTGTTGCATAAGTAAAAATTCACTAAGTCATTGATTTGACGCTATTATAAACTTTGGCGGGACGATTTTCATAAAAACGCGAAAGCGGGGGAGGCTGGCACCGCGGATACTGCTTTGGTCGGGTAGTCTTTTTTTGCGTATTTCGGTGCTGCTCGCTGAAAGGACTCATGCGGGCGAGTAAAATACGGCGATGACTTCTCCGCAATTTACCCATCTTCGCCTGCACTCCGAATATTCGATTGTCGATGGTCTCGTACGCATCGACGATATCGTTAAAGCCGCCGCGCAAGACGCGCAGCCGGCGCTGGCAATTACCGATCTGTCGAACCTGTTCGGGCTAGTCAAATTTTACAAGGCGGCGCGCCACAAGGGCGTCAAACCGATAGCCGGTTGTGACGTCTGGATTACCAACGACGATGATCGCGATAAACCTTCTCGCTTGTTGCTGTTGGTAAAAAATTCAATCGGGTACCGGCAATTGTGCGAGTTGCTTTCCAACGCATGGCTAAGCAATATGCACCGCGGACGCGCGGAAATTCGGGCTGAGTGGTTGCAGGGGCTGCAGCCGGGCGGACTGATTGCACTATCCGGCGCCCATTTCGGCGATATCGGCGCGGCCATCGAGAATGGGAACCTGGTCGCCGCCGAACGCTGCGCGAGCCGGTGGGCGACGATATTCGAAGGTCATTTTTACATTGAAGTACAGCGTGCCGGTCAGCCCAACATGGAGCGGCAGGTACGACAGATGGTAGCGTTGGCGGCAAAACTGCAATTACCGGTTGTGGCGACACATNNAATTTGTTGCGCATGAAGCGCGCACCTGTATTTCTGAAGGTGAAATCCTGGCCAATCCGCGCCGCGCCAAGCGCTTTAACGAACAGCAGTGCTTCAAGACCCAGGCCGAGATGGCGGCCTTGTTCGCGGATATGCCAGCAGCCTTGCATAACTCGGTAGAGATTGCCAGGCGTTGCAATCTGACCCTGCAATTGGGCAAACCCCAGTTGCCGAATTTTCCGACTCCGGACGGCCTCACCATCGATGAATTCCTGGCGATGCAGGCGCGTGAAGGTTTGGCGCAGCGCATGCTGCATCTGTATCCTGACCAAGCTGCTCGGGAGCAGCAACGTGAACGTTACGAGGCCCGCCTGAAGTTCGAGACCGATACCATTATCAAGATGGGATTTCCGGGGTATTTTCTGATCGTCGCGGATTTTATTCAATGGGCAAAGAACAACGGCGTGCCAGTCGGGCCAGGCCGTGGATCGGGGGCCGGGTCGTTGGTCGCTTATTCGTTGTCGATCACCGACCTTGATCCGCTAGCCTACAATTTGCTGTTCGAGCGATTCCTGAANNATATCGACTTTTGCCAGGAAGGCCGCGACCGCGTAATTCAATACGTGAAAGACCGATACGGCAAGGATGCGGTATCGCAGATTGCCACGTTCGGTACGATGGCGGCCAAAGCAGCGGTGCGCGATGTCGGTCGCGTACTTGATTTGGGGTACAATTTTTGCGACGGGATTTCGAAGCTTATCCCGTTCAAGCCGGGCAAACTGGTTACCATCGCCGATGCCAAACAAGAAGAGCCGTTGCTGGCCGAGCGCGAAGCCAATGAAGAGGAGGTCAAGCAATTGTTGGCACTGGCGGAGCAGGTTGAAGGTATTACCCGCAACGTCGGCATGCATGCCG
>PKWO01000378.1 GCA_003132085.1 Oxalobacteraceae bacterium
CATCGATCGCAGACATCGATCGCAGACATATTATGCGCCCGCTGTGAGGCAGCATTATGGTTGGATGGGCGCATTGCCCTGCGGCGCCGCATCGCGGTGCCGGATTGTTTTTCCCGATGATAGATCGGATAGATGAGTAGCTGGTTTGAGTGCTCGTTGCCGGTATTGAGCGGCTGGCGCAACGGATGCGACAACGAGACAGCAATGATTTAATTCAATGTCTATTTTTCCTTTCCGACCTGATTGCCGATCACGCCGCCTACTGCTGCGCCACCTATTGTTCCAGCCGCGCTGCCCCCGGTCAAGACTGCACCCGCTACGCCGCCAATGCCGGCGCCTGCAGCGGTGTCCTTATCTCGATGCGACATGTCGGAACACCCTGCCGATTCGAACAAGGTTGCAATAGTAATAACAAGCGCTGCGAATTTCTGTATCGTATTCATGGTGATACCTCTTTTAAGTGAGATTGACGAGGACACGGCGCTACTTTCTTCGTTCGCCGTTAGTCGTCACTGTTTCGAACTTCTATTTCAAATCCAGCGAATTGTTCGCCGACTTCCGCAGCAGTGTGCTCGGCCGCGTCCAATGTGACGAAGCGCCGCGCCTCCAGACTGGTGGTTACCATTGCAGCGGACCCTTCAGCATCGGTTCCAAGATATGAGCCGTCACCTACCGCTGCATCTTTGGACCTGAGTAAATAGTAAGTGGTTGGCATGTCGTTCCTATTTTGCGGACGGATAATCTCGATGACCAATCGGTCAACATGTAAAAAAATACGCGACTTCTTCGTTTCTTTCCGTGCGCCATCGCGCATAGCGGCATCGATTGATAAGTTCGGCAAGCTGAATAAAGCGTGCCCGGTTGAATCGTCCGCCGGGCACGCTCAAGCCTGGTCAGGCATCGGCATGCAATTAGTTTACGCGCCGTTCGATTGTGATTTGTTCCACTTCAACGCGGCGATTCGGTTCCAGGCACTCAATCAAAGCAGCACGTTTCTTTTGTGTGCAGACGACAACCGGGTTCGCTTTGCCCTTGCCTTCGGCGCTCAGCCGATTCGCACTAATGCCTTTGGTCACCAGATAGTCTTTCACCGCATTGGCACGTCTCTCCGACAATTTTTGGTTATATTTGTCTGAGCCGATGCGGTCTGTGTAACCGGTGATGACGACATTGTTGACTTGCGTACTGTTGTTGAGAACACTTGCGATTTCATCCAACTTCGGCTGTGGCATCCGCAGTTCCGATTTGTCGAACGCGAACAATTCGGTGGACGACAACGTGATTTTCTCAAAACGCGGCGCCGGTGCGGGTGGCGGCGGAGGGGCAGCAGGAGTTTCCACCACCGGTGTCGGTTCAGGGGCGGGCGCAGCGGCTACCGCAGGCGCGGCCGGCTTGTCGAATGCATAGTTGAGACCAACACTTAAATAGTTGTTGCTGCTGCGATCAATTGGAAAATCGGCGTTGTGGAGATAGCCATGAACGCGCCGGAAGTCAGCCTGCATCGACCATTGGTCGTTGAGCGAAATTTGCAGTCCCAGTCCGGCATTGACATACGGTGCATATCCGGACGTCTGCCCTAACGCGGAGCTCAGGCGGTCTTCCTGGTAACCGACGCCCACGAGGACGAATGGGCGGACCGCTTTGCGCGAAAACATATACAACGCATCGACACCGAGCAGATTTTGCTGATAGTGCACGCCGTTTTCGCGCGCACGCGCATAGGTGGTGCCCATCTGGATATCCCAGGTTTCCGACAGAGGTTTGCCGAAGCGCAGACCGGCGCCTTCGCCACGATCGCTGGTCCCGAAGCCGGAATCCGGGCCCAACAAATTCAGGCTGGGGGCAATATACCAAGACGGGTTATAGTCGGCGCTTTGGGCAAACACGCTGGCGGAACTAGCGCAGCAAAGTATTGCCGCTGCAAGGGAGATTTGTTTTAGGGTACTCATGGTTTACCTTAATTAATGGAAAAATTCAAAAGGCATGGAACAGGTATTTGCACCGACGGATGACGAGGCCGAGAACTTTTATTTTTTCGGCGACATTCAATGCGGGAAATTCCGGCTTTCATGTTGGTGCTGAGATTACGGAGAAACGGCAGAGGGCTCCGTACGGTGTCGAACATAGGGCGGCGTTGTTGTTTTTTGGAGTGAAGTGCCGCATAAATCGATGAATACGCAATGAATCACCGGATCAAACATAAAATGATGGCGATATGTTCGCTGGCGTACTGACGCCCAATCGAGCATGAAGTCATCATTGTGTCATTGCTCTATTCGTTGGTTATAGCAATATTTGGGGTGTCAACATTGTCGTTGCGCAGTCTTTATCCGTCTTCGAGAGCGTTGCCGGAATAATTCTTCTCTAGAGCGGTTTTCCTAAACATGAATCGAGCTTTAAAAATAGCGATCATTGTGCTGATGGGGTTGATTACCTTGACTGTCGCCTGCGTCATTCTTCTCAATTATTTTGATTGGAATCGCGCCAAGCCGATTCTGAATGATCGCATTGCCGGCACGCTTGGGCGGCCTTTTTCAATCAATGGAGACCTCACGTTGGATTGGTCGCGAGAGGGAACGGAAACCGACTGGCGTCGCCAGATTCCGTGGCCGCACCTGGTTGCACACGACGTGATAATCGGCAATCCGGATTGGGTCGGAAAAACGGACGGAGACGACAATTTTGTCACGGTAAAAAAAATAATGTTTTCCGTAAATCCGCTTGCATTGATGGAATTAAAAATCGTCATCCCAGCCTTGGTGCTGGAAACGCCCNNAATAACTGGACCTTCGATTTCGGCAGGGGACCGTCGCTATGGAAACTGGAATTGAACCGTCTGGTTGTCAGCAACGGCACCATGCAATTGGACGATGCGCTGCGCAAGCTAAAGCTGAGCGGCAGGGTTGAGACCTTGGATGACGGCGGTGCCGAAGGTTACGGCCTGGCTTGGAAAGTCAATGGCAGTTTTAACGGCGCTGAGCTTGATGGGAACGGCAAGGCCGGTGCAATGCTTTCGCTGCAAACTCAAACGGCGCCCTATCCGCTAAATGCCGATA
>PKWO01000291.1 GCA_003132085.1 Oxalobacteraceae bacterium
CGTCCATCACGATTTCACCGGTAATGGAAGCACGCAAGCCGAATTTCCCGTGGATTGCCGGGGTCGACAATCCTTTCATGCCTTTTTCCAAGATGAAGCCGCGAATATCGCCGGCGTCATCTTTAGCCCACACCACAAATACGTCGGCGATCGGGGAATTGGAAATCCACATTTTGCTGCCCGACAAGCTGTATCCGCCCGGCACTTTCTTGGCGCGCGTGACCATCGAGCCCGGGTCGGAGCCGTGATTGGGTTCGGTCAGGCCGAAGCATCCGATCGACGAACCTGAAGCCAACTTCGGCAAGTATTTTTGCTTTTGGGCATCGGTGCCGAATTCAAAAATGGGTACCATCACCAAGGAGGATTGCACGCTCATCATCGAGCGATAGCCGGAATCGATACGTTCGACTTCACGCGCAATCAAACCGTAGCTGACGTAATTGAGGCCCGGGCCGCCGTATTGCTCGGGAATGGTCGGGCCTAGCAGTCCAAGCTCACCCATTTCGCGAAAGATCGAGGGATCGGTCCGTTCGTGGCGGAACGCTTCCAGAATGCGTGGCTGCAATTTGTCGCGGCAATATGCCTGCGTGGCGTCACGCACCATACGTTCATCATCGCTCAATTGTTGGTTCAGCAGGAGTGGGTCGTCCCAATGAAATTGGGCCTTCATCTGTTTTGCGCTATGCGGTGCGTTCATCGGATTTCCTCAAATTATGATCGGTATTGTACGCCTGCCCCGTAAGTCGGCAATCAGGCAGTTGTTGCCACGAAACGCCCGCCGTGAAACACCAGCGCTTGCTTTGCGTGAACGTCGCAACGCTCGACTTCGCCGACAAAAATGACATGGTCTCCTTCCGGGTAGCGACTGCGGTTGTGGCATTCGAACCAAGCTGCCGCACCTTTCAGGATCGGCAAGCCGGTATGCGACAGTTCAAAGTCCACTCCCTCGAAGCGATTGGCGGTACGTCGTGAAAAGCGTTCGGCCAAGTCCGCCTGATCGGCGGCCAGCACATTGATCACATAATGCGAATTGCCGGAGAACACCGGCAGGCTGCTGGCGGTTTGCGCCAGACTCCAGAGAACCAGCGGCGGCGCCAGCGAAACGGAGTTGAATGAGCTGGCGGTCAAGCCGAGAAAGCTGTCGTCCGCCAATCGAGTAGTGATGACGGTAACGCCCGTCGCAAACTGCGACAACGCCTGGCGGAAATGGCGGGTGTCGAACGTGGAAGGCTTCGTGCTGCTCGTGCGTGTGTGCATCGGAGATCCAAAAATGCGGGACTAGTGTAATGTGACTCACCACACTAGCACCATTATGCCGAAAAACATGTTGGTTCGGCGTATTCAGTGTTTTGCCGCCGATAGTATTAATTCCCAGGTGCATATTGCAAGAGTTTGCGTTAAAGTCATCGTTAACATGAAGCATATGTGATACCTACGGAGCAAGGTCATGGCAACTGAGATAGCAACGCTTGGCGGTGGATGTTTTTGGTGTGTTGAGGCGGTTTACCAGCAATTGAAAGGAATACAGGCGGTGGAGTCCGGCTATTCCGGTGGCCGCAACCCCAATCCCACCTATGAGGAAGTGTGTGACGGCTCAACCGGGCATGCTGAGGTAGTTCGTGTGAGCTTCGATCCCGCTGTCGTCAGCTACCGTGAGATTCTCGAGGTTTTTTTTACCATACATGATCCGACTACGCTGAATCGGCAGGGTAACGACGTCGGCACCCAATATCGGTCGGTGATTTATTTCCATTCTCCGCAGCAGCAGGACATCGCCAGGCATGTAATAGCCGAGATGGCAAATGTGTGGGATGCGCCGATTGTGACCGAATTGAGCCCGGCAGAGACCTATTACAAAGCCGAGGACTACCACCAGAACTATTTCCGGCAGCACCCGCTGCAAGGCTATTGCGCATTCGTTGTGGCGCCCAAAGTGGCGAAATTCCGCCAGACCTTCGCTGGCCGGCTTAACCCGAATAATTCACCGGACCAGCCCTCAACGTGACCGATAGGTGCGTACCTGTTGCGTGTGCATTTTGACGAAATATTCCGGCTCACGCGTTGCATCCTGCAGTTCGGGATGCAAAATTAACAAGCGATGCCTCGGCGATTCCGCATCGCCCGACCCAATTGCGCCATTTGCGTGTCGCTGAACACACGTTTTGCCATCGGGGCGATGTGTGCCTCTTCTTTCTCCATGTGCGATGTGTATAGCGCGATGAATTGTTGCACGTGCGCGGCTGATAGTACGGCTGATTCGCCGGACGCAATCCGGGTCAATTGTTGTGCCAGCGCTTGCCAGACAATTTCCATCTGTTGATGTTCTTGCATGATTTCCGGTAATAATATATCCAGTAGTGCGGCATCTTTCCCCTGTGCGCTGGTGCGCAGCATTGGCAACAAGTCTTGCTCCTCATCGGCATGATGTTGAGGGGCTGCATTGTTAAAGTACCGCAAAATCGCAGTTGCCCCTTTTTCCGCGTCAAGATTTGCGCCAAATTCCGGCAGATGATCGAGCAATTTCTGCATTGTCCGCAATTGTTTGCGTATCCGCTCGTGGCAATGCTTGAGGACGGCGATCGGCTGATCGAAATCGGGTGCCGGGTCGAATAGGGCGTTGGTCATGTCTTGTTTCCTTTTGTTTTCCGGGATTACGGTTCCCGGTGGGTAGTTGAGCATATTCATGATTATGCCCATAGATTGCTTGCTCCGTTAAAATAGCGATATGACGACGAAAAAAACGATTGCAGCGATTCCCCGCGCTGAAGAGATAGACTTCGACCGCCGCTTCGGCGGCATTGCCCGCCTTTACGGAGAGGCGGCGCTGGCGCGTTTCAGGATTTCCCATGTGTGCGTGATCGGCGTTGGCGGCGTCGGCTCCTGGGTGGTCGAGGCGCTGGCGCGTAGCGCCATCGGCCACATCACGATGATCGATCTCGATAATCTGGCTGAATCGAATATCAATCGGCAAATTCACGCGCTGACCGATACATTGGGCCAAGCCAAAGTGAGCGCACTGGCGCAGCGCATTGCGCAAATCAATCCGTATTGCCAAGTCACCGAANNTGACCAAATGATCGGCGCGCCCAGCTATGATTATGTGGTTGATGCGATCGACAATGTGCGCGCCAAAACCGCAGTGATCGCATATTGCCGCGAACATGGCGTCAAACTGATTACAATCGGCGGTGCCGGCGGTCAGGTTGATCCGACCAAGATCGAAGTGCGCGATCTTTGCCGCACCGAGCAGGAACCGCTATTGGCAAAGGTGCGCAAAAGACTACGCGCGCAGCACGGTTTTCCGCGCGGTACTAAAAACAAGTTTGGCATCGATGCGGTGTTCTCGACCGAGCCGCTGCGTTTTCCTGAAACCGAGGAGGCTTGCTCGGTAGATGATAGTCGGCAGGGCGGTATTACCGGCTTGAATTGTGCCGGGTTCGGTTCAGCCATGGTGGTGACTGCGGCGTTCGGGTTGGTGGCGGCGGCGCAAGTGCTGAATAAACTGGCGGCAAGTGCTGAATCGGAGAAAGGTGCAATGTGCATTGCATTGGAAGATCAGGTTGTCTGACATCCATGTCAACGTAACATGACCGCACGAGTAGTCATCGCGGGCTATCGCCCGGAATAGCCGGTTTCCGTTATACGCCGATATCTTCATTCCACAATGTCGGCTTGGCGGCAATAAAATCGCTCATCAACTGGATGCATTGCTGGTCCTGCAGCACCTCCACTTGCACGCCGCGCGAGCGCAGCCATTCCTCTTCGCCCATAAACGTGCGATTCTCACCGATCACCACGGTGGGGATGCCGTAGAGATTGATTGCTCCGCTACACATCGGGCAAGGAGAGAGCGTTGTGTAGAGTACCGATTCCCGGTATACCTGCGCTGGTTGTCGTCCGGCATTTTCCAGGGCGTCCATCTCGCCGTGCAAAATAGCGCTGCCCTGCTGTACCCGTCGATTATGTCCGCGCCCGATGATGGCGCCGTTGTGTACAATGACTGAACCGATTGGAATGCCGCCTTCCGACAAGCCCAACAACGCCTCATC
>PKWO01000181.1 GCA_003132085.1 Oxalobacteraceae bacterium
CAAAACCATCCAGTGACACATGCACAAACGAAACGATTTTTCGCATGATTTGCTCCTTGATTATATTTTGGTTACATAGCCTGCAAGGCGCGCCAGTGTTTGGTTCCCGCCTTCAATCGCACCATATTTCTCCACCACCATGTTGCGTGCTTCCGCAGTAGGAAACAGCAGATGTACGGTCACTTTGGTTTGTCCATCCTGTTTAGGCACGGAACGAAAAAAACGCACATCGTGAAATTAAAAAAACCGATTAAACTGAGGCGTCCTGCACGCCTCTAAACCTCAATTCAAACGCATAAAAATTAATCACTACGGGAATTCTTGGTTTTTACACGGTCTCGGCACACAGCCGAACTTCATTTTCTGAAACAGTCTTCCACCAAGCGGCCAGTCCCGACTAGCTCTTTTTTGGCCAACTGCGCGCATTGGCGATCATACCGCATTGCGGCCACAGACAGTTTCCAGCCAACGTCATCGTAAAAGCCGCGATTGATCGGCAGTGACATAATCATCGAGTTGCTCGGGAAGCAGGATGCCTTGAGTTCGATCTCGACCTTGGACAAATCGTTTCATCCGGATACCCCAAAAAATGATGAGATAGGAAATTAACGCTTAAGGGTAAAACTCGTTTACACGAAACGCCAAAAATCGATAATATCTTGCAAAGAATAGAAAATCGTCTTTTTACACAGTCTGGGCCAATACCTGCCAGTGGCGCGCTGCCAATCTGGTATCTATTTTGCAACTTTAATATAGTGAGATTTACAACTTTATGCATAGTACACAGTCTCACAGCGGCCAACTTTTGATTCGTTTACTACTCAATACCCATTTTCAGCAACCATTTTTGAATTGACCGCACATATTTTGTGTGCTATTGTCATACATTCAAAGAGCACTATCGGCGGGAGGGCGCTTACATGTTACCTAATTCAAACTCTGTCTTAAGCGTGCGCGTTAGCCCGAACGAACGCAACCTTCTGGAGATTGCAGCGGAACAGGCACGCACAAACCTTAGCGACTTTGTCCGACGTAAAGCGATTGAGGCGGCGGAAATGGACGTACTCGACCATCGTCTTGTAATGATCCCGGCTGCAGATTGGGAAAAGTTCGAAGCCTGGGTGGATGCTCCCGCAAAAGATATTCCAGCGCTACGCAAACTCGCTGCAAGTTTGCCTGCATGGCGAGACTAAATTCGCCACGTCCTCTTGCGACAGACGATGACCGGGACAGCTTCGATTGTGGCCGCGAGTCGCTGAACCAATGGTTCCGCCGTCATGCCTGGCACAATCAAGAGGCCGGTGTGTCACGCACAAGCGTCCTGTGCGACAAGGCAACTGGGGCGATCGTTGGTTACGTCTCGCTCAGTACCGCTCAAATCGAGCGGTCATATCTTCCAAAATCCGCACAACGTAACCAGCCAGATCCAATTCCGGCTGTTTTGCTTGGTCAACTCGCTGTTGATCAGCGGCGCCATCGAAATGGTTACGCTACGTCACTCATACTGTTCGCTCTGACAACTGCAGTACGGCTATCCAAAGATATAGGCTGTTTCGGGGTAATAACGCATCCACTTGATGATGACGTTCGCGCCTTCTACGGCCGTTTTGGTTTTGAGACATTGCCATTCGATCCGAGGCGTAGCATGATTGTCCGCATCACGGATTTGATCCACAACGGTTTTTGAAGATACCCACTTTCAGAAGGGGCTTTGGTAACTGAAATTTGCACGGCATTCCAACCTTGGGATATTTGCGTGAATTGTGTAGATCGCCGTGCGCAACCCGTAAATGAATTTCATGCATTCCAAGGGCTCCGGCTTACACCTCCATGCTCGAATGGATTCGCCAATTCGCGCGCAATCGACGCATGCCGCCTCAATCATTCCGGCAGCACCTCAAACACCAGAAATTGTGTTACCTGCGTCTGATTGAAGTTATCGTCCGATACCAGCACCAGGCTGTCGTGGCCGTTGGCCAGTTTACGGCCCCATGCTATACCTTCCAGATTGTCGATCTTCGGCAACCCCGCCAAGTTCAGGTTCAGCACCAGGCGCTTCTTGGCCGGCGTGTAGGCCGCGCCCTGCAGCGACGCGATATGGCTGATGTCGGTGGCGCCGCCGACCTCCCCGACCTCCCCGACGTCCATTTCATAGATGCGTATGTAGAATGTGAACACGTCGTCTGCCCCTTGCACACCCGCACGTTCGATCGCCAGCAGTTGATGTTCGTTGACCGTCAATATCTCGGAAACACCGTTGTCAGCCCACCTGCCCGGCGCCGGCGAAACCGGGATCGGGTCGATCGGGTAAGCGAATTGCGCCAGCATCCGGCCATCGCGATCGAATTGCGTGATGCGCGATACGGAACCGGCAGCCGTGGTCGATATCGGCCCATCCTGATACAGCGCCGTCTCCATGCCGAGCCATAGCGACTTCCCGTCCGGCGAAAAACTCAGCCCCTCGAAGCTGAGGTTGTCGCGCGAACCGCTCTCTCGCGCAGGCGACACATTGAACTGCGGCGGAACCGGCAACGTGGACAGGTATCGCCCATCGCTGCCCGCATGCTTGACGAACGGATTCAAACCGAGCGTGCGGATACCCTCGCTGGAATACCAGATGCTGCCGTCGATCGGGTCGAATCGAATCGACTCGATGTCCGGCACCTCGCCGCCTTGCGATGCATATTGGGCGGCGTTCGGATAATTAAAGCCGTTTTCCTGCTTGAAAAAATGCACCCCGGTCAGCGTCGCCGACTTGAACGACGTCTGATCGTAATCCAGGCGCGCGGTGTAAAAGCGCGCCGGGCTGATATCCGATCGATCGTCGCTTTCCATTATCCAGGTATCGGTTTTCGGATCGTAGTCGATTCCGGACAAGCCGCCGACAACCGTATCTTGAAACTGCTGCTTCAACGCGATCCGCTGTTCGCCGATGAATTGAAGACTGCTGACCGAACGTTCTGCCGGCGCGTGGTGACCGAAGCCACCGGCGCATGCACTGCACAAGCTTGCGGCCAGCAACGCCAACGCCGCCAGCGCCATCCGTTTGCTGCGGAATATGCCGGCGGCCGGAATAACTTCACGGTTCATCGAAATGCCTCCAAGGATTTTCATGCAAGCGCAGCGTCCGCTGAAAACCAAGCCCGCAGACGCTGCTGTCGTTGCAGCGCCCTATTTCCCAGTACGAAAAACTTCTTAGAAGTGCGTACGCAAAGCGACGAATAGTGTTCTAGGGCTACCCAGGAAGTATCGGCCGGTCGTCAGCGGGTTTGAGGAAATCAACTCTTGGCCGAAACCGCCGAGATAAGACCGATTGAACAGGTTGGTGACATTCAGCGACAACTCCGATTTGGTAAAGTAGCTGAAGATGCTGCCGCTAGGCTTGTAGCTGGCAGACAGATCGACCAGCGTGTAGGCCGGCATGACCTGGCGCGGATAAAAAGCCGGCCCGCCGTTGTTGAGCGTGTTGGGCACCGCGTCATAGGTGCCGGCTGCGTTGCCGACGTATTTCGCATTGACGGTAAAACGCCAAAGCGCATCCGGCTTCCATGTCGCCTCGGCAAATCCGCTGTTGCGCGGCGCGCCCAGTACCGGATCGCCGGCTTGAATTCCCTCGGCCGGCGTGGCGGCGTAGTAGTAGGCCTTGTTGTATGCCCAATTCCCGCTCAGTTCATAATGCTCCCAAGCGGTGCGCGCCGTCAGCTCAAGGCCGCGCGAGATGATGCCGCCCTGATTCTCGAAAGTGGTGGTGGCGTCCCGTGAAAAAATATCGCCATTGGGGTCGCCGTTCTGAATCGATATGCGATTGCGATAGTCGATGTTATAAGCGGTCAACGCCACGCCGGTGTTGCCATGCATCCATCGTACGCCGCCATCGGTATTTTGCGATGTTTCCGGTTTGATGCCGGCCTTCGGCACCGCCGAGGTGCTTTGGAACACCGTATCGGGGATCGCGCTGAAATTCTTCGACGAGCTGGCGAAGAGTTCCCAGTTGTCGTTAAGCCGATACAAGGCCGCAAGCTTCGGCAGCAGGCTGGAATTCACCGACAGCGCCCGCGTGCCGGAGAACTCCACCGGGGATAGATAATTTTCGCTGAACCGTTGATAGGTCGCGCCCAGGTCGAGTTCGAGCTTGTCGTCCAGCAGGCTTATCTTGTCTTGCGCATAGCCCATCGCGGTATTGGACGTGAAGTGCTCATCCTGCGTGATCGAATACAAGCCGCTGTCGGTGTAGGCGCCGCTTGCCAGCGGATTGGTCGCATCGAACCATGCGCGCCCCTTAAAGCGTTCGTTATGCTCGAACCACCCGCCGACGCGCACGCTATTCGAGTCGCCCAAGTTGAACGACAGTTCGGACAACACGCCTTTGCGGTTCGTGTGATAGGTGCCGACCCGCGTCGTCGCTTCCCGCGCTCCCCACTGGCTGACCGGGTTCATCGCGTACTTGCCGGCCGCCGGGCAGCCGGCAGCGGCGAGCGCGGCGGCGCTCGATCCGGTAGGAATCTTTACCGCCGTCAGCGGAATCAACGCGCCGGTCGCGGTATGCTGGTATTGATTCGCGTAGCACTCCTGCACCACCGGCGTCGGGGCGCCGCCGGCCGGAACCACGCTATACAACTCGCCGTTGGACGGCAACTGCACGTAAGGCGCGTACAGCAACCCGGTGCCGTCCTGCGTATGCAGGTACGGCTTTACGGTCAGCTTGGTCGAGTTGCCGAATTTTTCGGTCCAGTCCAGATGGGTAAACAGTTCCCGGCTGCTGATGCCGCGCGTGCCCCGGTAATTTTGATCGATGGCGGGATTGCCGGTCCATTTGTCGGTCAACAGATCGGTGTTTGGATTCGCTTGAAACTGCGCCAGCGTCACGTCGTTGTAGTCGTTGTCGACAAAGGTGTTGTAGCTGGCCGTATACCGCAAGCTGGAGCCGTTGCCAAGGTCTTGCAGCGCGCGGAAATCCAGATGCTCGCGGCTGTTGCGCCCGCTCTGGTCGTTCGGCCAGGTTCTCAAATAGTCGTGCGAATAGTCGGCATAGGCGCTGAAGCCGTTGTCGAACTTGCCGCTATCGTAGCGCAAGAATTCGCGCTCGTAGCCGAACTTGCCGGTGGAGAGTTCCGCATAGCCGCCGCGTTCCACGCTCGGGTCGCGCGTCTTGAAGTCGATATAGCC
>PKWO01000437.1 GCA_003132085.1 Oxalobacteraceae bacterium
CGCTTGCGGCAGCGGGAATAGTTGGGGATCGATGTCCAGCGCCGCAATCGAAATTTCCCCGGCGTAGTCGCGGCCATCGGCGGTATGCAGGCCCGGTTTGTCGGCAATGAAGGTAATCGTGTGGCTGGCGCGAACGGCAATTCCGTCCGGGCCCACAACATTGCCGGTATCGGCATCCAGCCCGCTTGGAATGTCCAGCGCCAGCACCGGGCAGTCATGCCGGTTGAGCAGCGCGATGAGATCGTGCAGGCTACCGGTCACAGGACGTGCCAGGCCGATGCCAAACAGGCNNTCACTAACGACCACGATTGCGCCAACAATTCGCCGGCGCCTGCGGTATCTTCAAAATAGGCGCCGTTTTGTTGCGCGCGCGCCCACGCTTGCTGCGCATCCGGCGATTGCCGGGCCGGGTCGGCAAACGACAGGATCGACACGTTGGCGACGGAATGGCACAGGTTGGCTGCTGTTTCCAGCGCATCGCCGCCGTTATTGCCGGGACCCGCCAGCACCAATATTTTGCATTCCTCGGGCGGCTGCGTGAGGAGCGTCAAAACGAGGTTCGCCGCAGAGAGTCCGGCACGCTGCATCAGGGTGCCAGCCGGCAACTTGCCGATTGCCGCATGCTCGATCGCACGTATGTCGGCCAGTGAGTACAGTGCAGTCATCGCGAGTTTACCTATTCTGAAATTCACAACATATCAATTTACGGCGACTAATGACATGCACATGCCGTACAGATCAATTAGTGCTGGAAGCGTGCCAATGTCAATCCATCCATATCGATGTCGGGCTGGCGTCCCGAAATGATGTCGGCTACCAGTTTTCCAGAGCCGGCCGCCATTGCCCAGCCGGTCGGGCCGTGGCCGATATTCAGATAGACATTTTTTACCGGTGTGGCGCCGAGCAGCGGCGGGCCGTCCGGCAGCATCGGGCGTGTGCCGCACCAGAACTGCGCGCCGCGATAGTTGGCCGCATTCGGGAACCAGTCGTCGCCGACCTTGATCAGCGTGCGCAGCGCCGCTTCACGCAATTCCAGCGTGCGCGAGCCAAGCTCGGCCAAGCCGGCGATCCGGATTCGGCTCCCCATGCGCGCAATCGCCACTTTGTAGGCTTCGTCCATTAGCGCGGACATCGGGGCTTGTTCGAAATCCTTGATGTTGACGGTCGCGGAATAGCCTTTGACCGGGTACAGCGGAACATGAATCCCCAGCGGTGCAAGCAATTGCGCGCTATCCACGCCGGCGGCCACGACCACCGCATCGGCATTGAATTCCTTGCCTTCGACCTGCAGGACCACGTGCCGCTCATGCGCCGATATGGCCGTTACCGTACTGCCAAAATGAACCGTGACACCGATCGACTGGGCGGCTTGCTTCAGTTGTTTGGTGAATAACGAACAGTTGCCGGTTTCGTCTTCCGGCAAGTGCAACCCGCCGGCGAGCGGCGTATCGACCGACAAGCCAGGTTCGATCGCACGCGCCGTAGCGGCGTCCAGCATGCGATGCGATACCCCATGCTCGGTTAACAGCCCAAGCATGGGTTGCGCCAACGCGAGGTCGCGCTCGGTGCGAAAGAGTTGCAGGTAACCGCGGGTTTGCTCATAGTCGAACCGGTGATGTTCGCGCAGTTGATGCAGCACGTCGCGGCTGTATAGAGCAATGCGCTGCATGCGGCTTCGATTGGTGCGATAACGCTGCAAATCGCATTCCGAGACCCATCGTCGCAGCCAGCGCCAAAGCGCCGGCTCCATGCTTGGCCTGAGCAACACCGGCGCTTCGGCCTTGAGCAAATAAGACAGAAATTTGCGCGGCATACCTGGCAGCGCCCACGGTGTCGCATAAGCCGGGGCGACGATGCCCGCATTGCCAAAACTGGCTTGTTCGGCGACATTTCCCTGGCGTTCGATCAGCACCACTTCATGGCCGGCTTCGGCGAGAAAATATGCAGTGCAGACGCCAATGACACCGCCACCGATTACAACTACTTGCATTAAAGTCCATCCCTGATTGAATTTGACAGCCGAATTGGTTCGCCGGCATGCAGTGAAATGAGGCACCGAATTCGGCGTGCATCGCGGGCGAATGCGGTTATCAGTTTAGAAATACGTTTGTTCATGAGAAAATACATTTATTCAAAAACCGTCGAACAGCATAGTACATCGAGTGGGACATCCAGAAATCAAGATATTACAGGTGAAACCGACACTGCAGATACCATTGTGGCTGGTTTGGCTCGTGGCGCTGGGTTTTGTGCTGACGGCACTGGGCTCTTACGGCATTCTTGACAACAACGAGGGCTTGTACGCGGAGATCCCGCGCGAGATGCTGGCCTCGCACGATTGGCGCCAATGGGTGATTCCGCACCTGAACGGTTTGCCGTATATGGAAAAGCCGCCGTTGCTGTACTGGCTGACTGCACTGTCTTTCTCGCTGTTCGGCGTATCCGAGTGGTCTGCCAGGTTGGTGCCGGCGCTGTCGTCGCTGGCTTGCGTGGCGCTATTGATGCGATTTGGACAAGCAATACAGCGGCCGCAGGCCGGGCGTTTGGCCGCCTTGATGTTTGTCAGCGGGGTTGGCGTCGCGGTGATGTCGCGCACGTTGATGTTCGACATGTTGTTGACCGCGTGCCTGATGGCGGCGCTGACGTATGCGTACCGTTATAGCGCGGACCGGCAAGTGGGCTTGCTGCGCCGCGCGTATGCCTGGCTGGCGCTGGCGTTGATGGCCAAGGGGTTGGTGGCGGTCATGCTCTTTGCGGCGGTGATGGCGCTTACGCTATTGCTGTCGGCGCGCACGCTGGGCGGTTTCGTGCGGGTCTGCCGCAATTGGTTCGAGCCGGGTGCAATCCTGCTATTCCTGGCGATTGCCGCACCATGGCATATTGCGGCGAGTCTGGTTGAACCGATTTTTCCGTGGTTCTATTTCATCAACGAACATGTGCTGCGTTTCCTCGGAAGGCGCGAGCCGCATGATTACTACGCCGGCTCGTGGTGGTATTACCTGCCGCGCATGGCGCTTTATCTGTTTCCCTGGTCGTTCCTGTTGCCAAGCTTGCTGGCGCCGCATGCGGCCGACCGGACCGATGGCGCAAAGAATGGTCGGCGCTTCCTATTGCTGGCCTGGTTGGTGCCACTGATTTTTTTCTCGATATCGAGCGCCAAGGCAAATTACTATCTAGTGGTCGTCATGCCGTTTGCGGCGCTGCAGTTGGCGTTGGCGCTGGAAGATCGCGACTTCTTGCGGGCGCCGTTGCGCATGGCGCCGGGCATGTTGATCGCATTGTTCGCGGCGGCACTATGCGTGGCGGTTGCGCTGCGCGGTAGCCAACTGGCTGCGGTACCCCCGATTGTCGGCTGGACGCCGGCCCAATTCATGTCGGCGGCGCTGGCCGGCTTGGCCGGTTTGGCGTTGCTGGCCGGTTTGGCGGCTTGGCGCTGGGTCAAACTCGGCATATTGGCATACTTGATATTGCCAGCGTGGTGTACCGTTGCGTTGATCGTTGCCGTGAATGCGGTCGAACCGCTGGTTTCCACGCGTCCGCTGGCCCACGTTCTGCAAACCGAGTTGGCGGGAAGATCGGTCTACCTGTATCGGAATTTTGAAGAGCAATCCTCGCTGCCGTTTTATCTGGCGAGACCGGTGGCGGTGATCGATAGCCACAGCAATGATTTGTTTTGGGGCAATAAGCTGCAGGCGAACGACTTATTGATCAGCAGCGATCAATTTGAGCAAGTCTTATCCAGTCGTCAGGTAGCGGTAGTGGTGCTGGAAAGGCAACTCAAGGACTTCAGGGCCAGCCGTTTTTTTGCGCGCATCAACGGGCAACGGCAGATAGGTGCGGCGACGGTGTTCTTTAATTGACATGTTGCGCCAGGCTGAAATGACGCGCTGAGAGGCGTTGAGAGGCGTTGAGAGGCGTGGAGAAGCGTTGATTTGCGTCAGGCATGGAAAAATTCGATTGATAACTGTACGGTTATACAGTAAATTATCGCGGGTATCAGGCGATGCGAACACGCCGGCCTTTGAGGCCGGCTAAAAGAATAATCGGCAAACGCAAACCAAGAAGGAACGTTAGTGGAACACCAACAATATTCTCTGATTGAAACCCTTACCTCGGTCGAAACCGCCGGCCTTCCGGTGCTGGGCACGCTGGTTGAGCAAATCGTCCATCTGCTGAGTTCCAATACGATATTTACCGACATCATCATTCACCAGAACAGCCCGATCATGTTGCGCCAGCCGAAACGGCTGGTGGCTGTATCGGACACGCCGATTACGCTGGAAGAGCTGGAAGAATTTTTCGAGGTAATCGAACCCGATTGGGAAGAACGGATCAAGGATAGGGCGTTCGACCGCTCCAAGGATTTATACAGTGCGCGCATACGCGCCAATTGCTTCACCTTCCAAGGCAAGAAGCGCCTCGGCTGCGTGATTCGCCGTTTTCCAACCGAGCCGATGTCGCTGGACCGCATCGGCCTGCGCGCCGATTCGCAAGCGTTTGCCGTCCTCGATAACGGCCTGGTGCTGATTATCGGCGATACCTGCCAAGGAAAATCGACCACCATCGCCTCCTTGCTCGATCAAATCAACAAGAGCCGCTCGGGTCACATTATTACGATTGAAGATCCGGTGGAAACGCTGATCCCGCAGCGTAAATGCATGATCACGCAACGCGAAGTGGGGGCCGACGGCGACGTCGGCAGTTACTATCTCGGCGCGCTCGATGCGTTGCGCGAGCGGCCGGACGTTATCCTGATCGGCGAAATCCGGGATGCGCAAACTGCGCAAGAAGCGCTGGCGCTGTCTGAGTCCGGGCCGTTGGTGTTCGCTACCCTGCATGCCCGTTCGACCGAACTGGGTTTGCAAAAATTGCTGCGCCTGCTGGGCAATAACGAGAGCCAGGCGCAGGCATTGTCCAGCGCCTTGCGCGGCGTAATCTGCCAAGCGTTGCTGCCGTCAACCAAAGGCGACTGCTATTATTTGGCGACCGAGTGCCTGACGGTCAACCCGGAGGTCGCGCGGTTGATCGAAAACGGCGATACCGGCGGCATCCGGCCATTGCTGGATAAGTTGAGCGCGAATCCCGATTCCGGATGCCACACGATGAACGACGATTTGCAGCGCATGATGAAGGAAAAGAAAGTCGGTATGGATGATGCGCGCAGGGCGACCACGGATCGATTGAAGTTTGCCGATATGTTTAAGTAGGGCGCGTATCAGGCGGGGTACAAAGCCCCGCGTTCCTACCGCGGAAAGGGCGCCAGCGGCGTGCGGGCCAGTTCATCGCACAAGTCGTAGGCGATCGCTTCATCGTCCGCCATGCCGGCCGGCGCGTCGGGGAGGTCCTGCCTGATGTATCCCGCGCTTGTCGTTCATCGGTGCTGCCATATGTAGAAATCAAGAATTGGATGCGGTTTTCTTCAACAACAGCGTACTGCCCGCCAGCAGCACCGCCGCCACCGTCAGCCCGGTTGAAAAGCCGGCGTTGCCGCCGGCAACCGCACTCACGGTCAGCGGGCCGATAATCTGCCCGCCGGCAAAAGCGGAGGTCATGGTGGCAATCAGTGTCGTCGCATCGCGCGCCGCGACACGCTTGGCTTCCTGCAGTGCCACCAGCGTGATGACCATGAAGGTGCCGCCAACGCATAAGGCTGCCGCAAAGATCGTCAGCAACTGCGGGTACCATACCGGCAGCAGGATACCAACCGCCATTACCCATTGACTGGCGATCCACAAGCGACGGTTGCCGATGCGACGCACCAGCGCGGCAACCGCCAGCGTAGAAAGTGCCGCAGCAAGCCCGAACACCGGCCACGTCCAACCGAACGCAGCCGAGCCTTGCAACATGCGTTTTGCCATGACCGGCAGAAAGGTGGCCGGTATGATGTAGCCGAAACCGAACACGCCATAGCAGCCCACCAGCCGTATCATGTCCGCATCCCAGCGGAAAGCGCCGCGCGCACCGTGCTTGGCGCGGTTCGCGACCGGCGCACGCGGAGTGAAGCGTCGCCAGATCAGCGCGGTCACGATCGCCGCCAGCAGCCCGAGCCCAGTCCATGCGCTCTGCGACCCCGCCTGTAACCTTGTCAGTGCGATGCACAACAAGCCGGCAATGGCGATTCCGCTGCCGACACCGGCAAACACCAGGCTGTTGAGGAATGGCCGCTGATATCTTGCCAGCG
>PKWO01000526.1 GCA_003132085.1 Oxalobacteraceae bacterium
CACCGAGCTGGTCGAGGCCCTGGGCCCGGCCGGCGACCTGTTCGCCGAGGGCGAGGCGCGGGCCCTGAAGAGCGAGCGGGCCATGGACGCCCTGCGCGAGAAGTTCGGCGCCGCCGCCGTGCAGACCGGCCGGGCGCTGAAGAGCGGCCCGCGCGCCCGCTAACACATCGTCAGCCTCGGTATTTCGCTTCGCGAAAACCAAGGATGACGATGTTGGGAAGGACGTGGACATCCCCCTATGCGCTTTGCCTTGAGCGGCCCGCGCGCTATCTCAATTCCCTGCCCGTCGCTGCGAGGATCCGCCATGCCCACCGTCGAACAACGTCTCGCCGCCCTGGGCATCGTCCTGCCCCAGCCGGTGGCCCCGGTGGCCAACTACGTCCCCTTCGTGCGCGTGGGATCGCTGGTCCACATCTCCGGCCAGATCTCCATCGACGCCGACGGCGGCATCAAGGGGACGGTGGGCGAGGACGTCGATCTGGAGCGCGCCGTCGCCGCCGCGCGCCTCTGCGGCGTCAACCTGATCTCGCAGATGAAGGCGGCGGCCCAGGGCAACCTGGCGCAGGTGGTCAGTGCGTTCAGGCTCGACGGCATGCGCGGCACCGCATTGGCGACACCGGCAATAGCTGCGGCACGAAAAGCGCCACCATCGCGCATTGCGGCGCCTGCCCGAAAGACCGCTAAAGCCGCGCCGCCCAGCGTTGCGCAGGCTGTATCGAGGTCATTGCCATCGCCCGGCGCCGCGCCTGTTGCTGGGGGCGATGAATGGGAAGAGTTCTAACTCCAGACTTTGGTCGCTTAACTGACTCGAATGATCGGTCGACATAGCCTGAATGTTTAACGAACGGCCCGATGTTGTTGACATCGGGCCGTTTTTTTACGCACTGGCGAAATTTCATTGGTGCAGCGTCACCCCTCGTCGGCGTTGAAGTGCGGCTGTCGCATCGTGGTGCGCGGTCTTGCACAATCTCGTTCACGGTCCCACTCCGATAGTGCGTCTTATGCGGGTCTGTTCGGAATCCGGTCACGAAGAGTGGCCTGGTATAGACAGGTGTGCGCCGAATCATAAGTTGATATCAAAAGGCAATAAAAATTAAACGGTTAGCATCATGATGCGTCCCATAAGATTTCATTGAAATACACCCATAAGTTGTCATTATCACCGGCACGGGGGCGCATAAGCTGTCATTTTCGCAAAGACGCGATTTTACGGCGATTTCCTGATGTTGATTTGGTAGCGGGGCGGTCGTATAAATTTTGCGCTACGCGTCATTACCTTGTTGATCTGCCCGACGTTGGTCCACAGTTTTTCAGATGCCACATTGCGTTCCGCTGTAGAATATTGCTAATTTGAAAATGGTAAAAAGGCAATCGCCAATGGGGAAGCCGCCAACAAGTCACGATTTCTTGCAGGACAGCTATGGCTTTGCCAACGAGGCGGGCCATGTCAGGGCATATGCCGATGCCGAAACAACCGATGCTGAGCTATACCGGATCATGGTGGCGCAGGCGCTGCGTGAAGGAAGATTTCGAAACAAGGCAGAGTTCGACCAACAAGTTCGGGCATTGGGAACGGTTGAACAAGCCGATGCCGTTATTGCATTCAGGCAAATCAGGTACGAGTGCCGGGCTTGGCAATATGGGAATCGAATGGTATGCGATTGTAGAGCGACGTGGATGGTAGGCGATCCAGACCCGCCAAATTGCAGACCGATTGACTAAACCTGCATTCAGATTCCATGCACCGTTCAATCAGAACGGCGACCTGACGTGGCGTAGCACCTGTACTGCGTTGGCGTTTGCGTAATCGCTAAGAAGATCAAAGATTATATTCAGGGAGGTGCAATGCGGATAGAAAAGGTCAAAGTGGAAGGTTTCCGGCTTCTCGCAGACGTCGAGATTATGCTGGAGGCGATTTCCACGGTGATTGTCGGACGCAATAACAGCGGTAAGACCTCGCTAACCGACGTCTTCGACCGGATTGCAAGTGATGCTGGCCCACGGTTTCGCCTTGAAGATTTCTCGGCTGGGATACGTCAGAAATTCAACGAGGCACGGCAGCTTCGAATATCTGGGGCCTCGCCTGAGGATGTGCTTGCCGCCTTGCCGAGGATTACAGTCACGATAACGTTCCGATACAGCGCCGACGCGCCCGATCTTGGTCCCCTTGCACCATTTATTATCGACCTCGACGCCGGCAGCACGACGGCCATCGCGCGCGTTGAATATGGACCAACACTGGCGACGCTGCAAACGTTGTTCGACACTCCCGCGCCAGCAGAAGGCGTGAATGAAGTTGCTCATTTCTACCGATGCTTGAAAGAGACGCTTCCAAAGGCGTACGCCATCCAAGTTGCGGCGATTGATCCGACTGATCCTTCCAATCGTCGCAACTTCGACGGCACCGCAGCTCTTTCCGCTGTCCTGCAATGTAACCTCGTCCGCGCGCAACGTACCCTTGATCCGGCCAAGTATGGTGACGCCGATGTGATCGGGAAACTGCTCGGCACGCTTTTCAAGACGGCGACTGCGCCGACTGCCGCTGCGGCAGATCAGGAACTGACTGTCAGGCTAAAGGCGTCCGTCGAGGCAATAGAGCGCGGGGTGCAAAGTGATTTCGATGAATTGCTGAAAAATCTCTTGCCCGCTTTGGAAGCGTTTGGCTTCCCAGGATTGAACGACGCCGAGCTTCGCCCGGAAACGTCACTGAATGTCGAGGCACTGCTATCGGATCACACGAAAATCGTGTACGCCGGTGCGGACGGCGTTCATCTTCCGGAAGGCTACAACGGGCTGGGGACGCGCAATCTCATATACATGCTCCTGCAGCTTGAAAGCTATCACAAGGCCTATCGTGCGCGAGCGACTCGCCCAGGCATCCATCTTATTTTCATTGAAGAACCGGAAGCTCACCTGCACCCGCAAATGCAAGACGTATTCATCAACCAGCTCAATGCTGCGGTCACAAAACTTTCGGAAAAATATCCTGATGAGCCAATTTGGCAAGTGCAGTTCGTTATTTCGACGCATTCGGCCCATATGGCAAACGCAGCGAAGTTTGATGCGATACGCTATTTCCTAAATGACCAGCCAAGTGCCGATGGGCCTCGGCGGACGAAGGTGAAGGATTTCAAGAAAGGCGCAGCGACCATTCGCCAAGAGGACCAGGAATTCCTTCATCAATACATGACGCTGACGAAGTGCGATTTGTACTTTGCCGACAAGGCGATCATGGTTGAAGGTGTTACCGAGCGCATCCTAATGCCTCGCTTGCGCGAAATCGTGGATTTGAATCTTGCTGACAAGCATAAGCTGGTACGCCAATACGTCACGGTGGTCGAAGTTGGTGGCGCTTATGCCCACCTGTTCTATCCGTTACTCGACTTCCTGGAGTTGCGGACACTCGTTATAACTGATCTCGACACCGTTCATGCCGTGGTCAAGGAAAACAAGAACAGACAACAGGTGACCAAATGGGAAAAATGTCCGGTCGCTGCCGGTCAACGCACTTCGAATGTCGCGATTCGAGAATGGTTCAGATCGAAAGAGGAAAAGGAGACTGAAGGCTGGCAGAGCACGCCTCCTCCTCAACTTGTACCTGAACAGCTTGCTGCCACGACGAACGAAGACAAGATAGACGGCTTCAGGCGCATCGCCTATCAGGTGCCAGAAAACCCGGATGTCGCAGTTTGCGCTCGCAGCTTCGAGGACGCGCTGATTCTTGCGAATCCGGACCGATTTTCGGAGCAGGGAGAGCTGGTCGACGCAACCGAGGCATGGGAAATTGCAGCAGACCTCCCCAAGGCAGACACGGCATTGCGATTCGCCCTGCGTGAGCATGATTGGGTCGTTCCCCGCTATATTAAAGAGGGATTGATTTGGCTATCGGAGCCTCCGCCGCCGCCAGCAGTTGATTCGCTCATACCGCAAGACGTTGTCTCCGAAAATGGGGTGACGAATTGACGGACGTCTCACTTAATCCAGCGTTAGTTGCGGCCAAGGAGGCGCAGGAAAAGGTTGATGCCTGCCTTGACGCTGGACACAGCTTTCGGCTTGAAGCGGGTGCAGGTGCGGGCAAGACATATTCCCTGGTTGCGGCGCTCAAACGGCTCGTCGCCGAGAAAGGTGCCAAGTTCCTTCAAGCAGGTCAGAAAGTGGCCTGCATCACTTTCACGGAAGTTGCGCGCGACGAGATCAGGCAGGAAATTGAGGAACACCCTGCGATACTCGTCGATACCATCCATGCTTTTTCATGGGCGTTTCTGGCGAAATTTCAGAAGGCGTTGCGCGGTCTCGTGGCCGAGCTTGACGACCGGCAGGAAAAAATCGAGGAAGGTGGCGGTATTGGCGAGAAGCCTGTTGAATACAGCTTCGGCTTTTTCGGCGTCGAAGAAAACAAAATCACCCTCGGTCACGACGATATTCCATCGTTCATGGCGAAATTGCTCTCGCAGAAAAAATTTCGAATGCTATTGACACAGCAATTTCCTGTGATCTTCATCGACGAATATCAAGATACCGACAAGAATTTCATGATGGCGATTTTGGAACATTTCCTGCAGACCGGGGAGGGGCCATTGATAGGTCTGTTTGGCGACCATTGGCAAACGATTTATCGTGGCGAATATGACTTGGTGGAATTTCCTGTCGAAGGAATCGATAAAGGTGCAAATTTTCGTTCTGCACCCGCGATAGTGAGTGTGTTGAACAAGCTGCGCCCTGAACTTGAACAGGCTGTCAGCGATCCTGATGCCGAAGGAGAAGCCAGATTCTTTCACACAAATTCCTATCAAGGCGAACGAACGAATAGTACGCATTCGAAAAACGACTTGCTACCTGATTTATCCCATACCGTGCGCGCCGCATTGCTTGAGCGCTTGGAGTCGGAGGGCTGGAACATTAATAAAACCAAGGTCTTGATGCTTACCCACAACGCCCTTGCGGCGGAGCAGGGCTATCCATCGATTGCCGAGATTTATAATCGCAACGAGGCGTTTGCAAAAAAGGAAGATCCCACCATCAAATTCTTTGCAGAGACGCTGGAGCCGATGAGTGCTGCATATTCCGATGGCAGGTATGGCGAAATGTTCCGACTCTTTGGAAGTGCGCCTGCAATCAGGGCGCATGCCAATAAATTGGCCTGGCGGGGTAGCATGGACGCGCTGAATGACTTACGCACAAATGGAACAATTGGCGACGTCTTGGATCATCTCAAGCAAACCAGGCGACCGCAACTTCCTGATCGCGTCGTGCGGCGCGAAGAGGAACTAGACAGTTTGACCGTACAGCCTATCCCAGAGGAGTCCACGTCCCTGCTGCGTCACAGCAAGCTTCGTGAAGTTAAGTATGCCGAAGTGATACAGCTCGTAAAATTTGTCGAGGGGTATACACCATTCGCAACCCAACATAGCGTGAAGGGCGCTGAATTTGAAAACGTGCTCGTGATTCTGGGTGGCGGTTGGAACCACTACAATTGGTCGCAGTTACTGGAGCTTTTGGAGACAAAGGCGCTAAACGGCAAGAACACCAAAGGTTATTATCGAGCCAGAAATCTGTTTTATGTGTCGATATCGCGACCGATGAAACGCTTGGCGGTTCTGGCGACCCAAACGATGCCTGACGCGGCACTCAAAACTGCTGCTCACCTGTTCGGCGCGGACAATGTCGAGGGTATTGCCGTGGAGTGATAATCCGGCAATCTGCATTCTTGAACATCACTGTTGACGTGTCTCGGCCTTTCATTTTTTAACATAGCGTGAATGTCAAGAGATATCAGTATTGGATAGTTGGATGACAGTCAAACAAGCCGCTAAAGCGCACGCCACGGAAGTTTCCTACGAATTGCATTCCTTGGGTTGGAAAGCATTCCAGAATCTTTGCGTCACGATTATGGCGGAAATATGGGGGCAGACTGTTCAAAGCTTCTGCGACTCAAACGATGGTGGTCGGGATGGCGCGTTCCAGGGGAAATGGAAATCGCCGGAAGGGGTGAGCTACGATGGTACATATACCGCACAATGCAAATTCACCGCAAAAAGTGGCAAACCGCTTCGCGTATCCGATTTGTCAGACGAAATTGAAAAGGCACGTCGCTTGGCGGCGAAAGGCCTCGCAGACAATTATTTTCTTTTCACCAACGCGCGCTTGACAGGAACGACGGAAGAACTGGTAAGGGCAGCATTCGAAGGACTGCCCGGTATCAACCGTTTCGTTGCATTCGGCTCCGACAGAATCTCGCTTTTGATACGCGAAACTCCGCGTCTCAGGATGCTAGTCCCGAGAGTATACGGTTTAGGCGATCTTAGCCAGATTCTAGATCAGCGAGCATACGATCAAGCGCAGGAAATCCTAAGCTCCCTTGGCGACGATCTCGCAAAATTTGTAATTACTGAATCCTTCAATAAAAGCGCGAAGGCGCTTGATACTCACGGGTTCGTTCTACTCTTGGGCGAACCTGCCTGCGGAAAGTCGACCATCGCAGCGGCCCTTGCCGTTGGCGCTATCGACACTTGGAAATGCCAAACCATTAAGGTCCGCGATGCGGCCGACTTTGTGAAACATTCCAATCCAAACGAGAAGCAGTTTTTTTGGGTTGACGACGCATTTGGCGCAACACAGATAGACTTTGCCGCAGCATCTGCATGGAGCCAAGCGCTACCACATGTTCAGGCTGCATTGAAAAGAGGATCAAAAGTATTGTTCACGTCTCGCGATTACATTTACCGATCTGCGCGCAGCTATTTAAAGGAGACAGCACTTCCGGTCATGCGCGAAGCACAGGTTGTAATAAACGTGCAGGACTTGAGCTTGGAGGAGCGGGAACAAATTCTCTATAATCACATTCGACTTGGAACGCAGTCAAAGGATTTTAAGACCGAAATCATGCCATATCTTCCTCTTGTTTCCGAACACTCCAACTTTAGCCCAGAGATTGCACGTCGTCTCGGAAATCCAGCGTTTACAAAAGATTTGCCACTATCAACGTTCACCGTCAAAAATTTTGTTGAACATCCGAGGGAGTTGCTGATAGACATACTTCGTACAATCGATTCCGAAAGCCTAGCGGCATTGGCATTGGTTTTCATGCGAGCAGGCGTTCTACCAAGTCCGCTGAAGCTCACGAAGGATGAGCAACGTGCAATGACATTGGTTGGGGGCACACTGGCAGGTGTGAGGAAAGCGTTGACTTCCCTGGATGGTTCGCTACTTGTAAAGACGTATGAATCCGGAAAACATACTTGGCGCTACAAGCATCCCACTATTCGGGATTCCTTCGCCTCGTTGGTTTCCGAAGACCTGGAGCTTATGGACATTTATCTCGCCGGGTCACCAGTACAAACGATGTTTTCTGAAATAACATGTGGGCAAGTGGCGATTGAAGGTGCAAAGGTGATTGTTCCTGTCGACAGATTCGATACGGTCATGAACCGACTTGACTCAATCGATATTACAAAGTGGGACAGAAAATCTGCATTGTATCGATTTTTATTCTCGACTGCAGCGATACGATAAAAATCGATACAATGCAGA
>PKWO01000110.1 GCA_003132085.1 Oxalobacteraceae bacterium
CGGCGTCCGGCGGCATGTAGTTTTCGTCATGTTTAGCCAATACCTGTTCCGCCGTAAAAACGTTGTCGCTGCCCAGTTTCCCTTCGGCGACCACGCCTTTCCCTTCCTTGAACAAATCCGGCAAAATACCGCGGTAGCTTACCTGGATATTGCGCGCCGTATCGGTAACCAGGAAGGTCCAAGTCAGCCCATCGGGCTGATGCACCAAACTGCCGCTCTCGACCATGCCGCCAATCCGAAAACTGCGGCCATGTGGCGCTTCCCCGGCGAAAATTTGTGTCGGCGTAAAGAAAAAGACCAGATTCTTCTGGAACGCCGACAGTACCAGCCAAGCCGACATGCCCAGTGCGGCAAGCCCTGCCCCCACCAGGATCAGGCGTTTATGCCGCGTTTTCATACGCTGCTCCTTTACGTTGCACGCCGATCCTGCGCGTGATCTTGAGTTGTTCAAGGATGGACTTACGGCGCATCCCCAAGGTCAACACCTCGCCCAGCATGAACCCGGCCACCACGATGATCGATCCCCATACATAGAGGGCGTAACCGCCCATCGCGAAAAAATCGCTCCAACTATCCCAAATCATGCCGTTTTCTCCAAGTATTCTTTTACCCAATCAGTATGGCGTTCGCGCTCCAGCACAATGCAGCGCACGCGCAGCAAAGCCACCATGAACGTGTATGCCCAAAAGCCCAATGCCATGACCAGCATGCCGACCAACATCGTCATCGCCATCGTCGGCGCATTGCGAAAATTGATGGATGATCCCTGATGCAGCGTATTCCACCATTGCACGGAAAAATAAATGATCGGCACATTGATCACCCCAACCAGCGCCAGCACGGCCCCGGCCTTGTCGGCCCGCCGCGGCTCGTCAATAGATGCCTGCAGAGCCATGAAACCGATATACAGAAACAGCAGAATCAATTCAGACGTCAGGCGCGCATCCCATACCCACCACGCACCCCAGGTTGGACGGCCCCACAGCGCGCCGGTCCACAACGCCAGAAAGGTAAACATCGCGCCGGTCGGCGCCAGCGCACTCGCCATCATGGAAGACAGCCGCGTATTCATGATCAAGCCGATCCCGGCCCAGAATGCCATCACCAGGTAGATGACCATCGACATCCACGCCGCCGGCACATGCAGGAAAATAATGCGGTAGGCATCGTGCTGTTGGCGATCGGTCGGTGCGACAAAAAAGCCGATATAAAAGCCAGCCACGCATAACACCAGCGCTGCAACCGCAAATAACGGAATAATTTTGCCGGCCAAAGGGAAGAAAGTTTGCGGCGACGCGTACTTAAACCAATGGATGCTGCCCGATTCGCGTGCGGGAGTGGGGATGCTATTGGACTTGGACACTACAGTATTACTCCAAAGAAATGTTTTTCACCGCCGCCTACTCGACGGCAGGCGACAACCGCCATTTTACTAAAAATCCAGGTGTTGGCTCAGCCAGTCCGGCAGATACCGACATATACCGGCATATACCGGCAATTTGACGCCAATCCCAATCCATTCACAGCGAGAAAAATCATCACGCCACCTCCCAAAATCACCCTATACCGCAGCCTTATTCCAGCGCAATGCGCAACGCCACCGCCGTGGCCCACGGCGTCAATGCCGCCGCCGCCGCCAATCCGCCTCCAAGCAACAGCAAATGCGCGCTGGCGCCAAGCCCGCTGGCTTCTGCACCGACGGCACCGGCGCCGAAAATCAATATCGGCACATACAGCGGCAGCACCAGCAAGGAAACCAGCGCCCCGCCGCCGCGCACGCCCAGTGTCAGCGCCGCGCCAATCGCACCGATCAGGCTTAATATCGGAGTGCCAAGCAACAGGCTGACGAACAGCACCCGAATTGAATCGCCGGGCAGGTCGAACTGCACCGCCAGCAGCGGCGCCAGCAGCACCAGCGGAAAACCCGACACCAGCCAATGAGCGATCACTTTGCCGATCACAATCACGCTGATTGGCTCAGCCGACAGCAGCATTTGCTCCAGCGTGCCATCCGCATAGTCGAGTGCGAACAGCCGTCCGAGTGCCAGCATTGACGCCAAAAGTGCGCTGACCCACAGAATGCCAGGCGCCATGGTGCGCAACAAGCCTGGTTCGGGACCGACACCCAATGGAAACAGGCTAACGACGATAACAAAGAAAAACAGCATTGTTACCGCGTCGGAACGGCGTCGAAAAGCCAGCAGCAAGTCGCGCCGGATCGCGCAACTCAGCGTTCTCAGCATGCAGTCTCCCCGCCCAGGTCAAGTTGCAGCATGCGCCCGGCGCTGAGGGTTATTTCCTGATGGGTCGTATAAACCAGCATGCCGCCGTCGGCGAGATGCGAATTCAGTGTACCGCACAACTCGTCCACGGCACCTTTATCCAGCGCAGTAAACGGCTCGTCGAGTATCCATAAGCGCGTTGTCGTGTCTAGCCACAAACGCGCCAACGCCACCCGCTTGCGCTGACCCTGCGATAACGATCTGGTCGGCAAATTGCCGACTTCGCCCAATCCGACCAATTCCAGCGCTTGCCACGCCTGCTCGCGGCTGATCGGGTAGCCGGATAGTGTGGCTGCCACCACGAGGTTCTCCCACGCAGCGAGGTCATCCTTAACGCCATTCGCATGTCCCAGATAAATCAACTGGCTGCAAAACTCTTCCCGCACGTTTCGCACGTTTTCGCCGTTCCATCGAACCTCGCCTTCAGCCGGAAATGCAAGCCCGGAGAGCAAGCGCAACAGGCTGGTTTTGCCGCTGCCATTGGTTCCCGCGATCCGTAACGCGTCACCGGCTTTAACCTCAAAATGAACGTCTGTAAATAAATTCCGCTCGCCGCGCGTGCATGCAAGTTGGTATGCCTGCAAAGTCATGTGTAATCTCCCATGGACCCGAATGGTACAGGAAGTTTCAGCGCGAAGTGTACGAAAACGGCCCCGGGAGCAAGGTGATGTCGATGAAAAAACATGCGAAATCGAGCCCCTAATGCGACATCAACACCGGCACCGTCATGCTTTTCAGCACAGTGCGCGTGACGCCGCCAAGCAGCACTTCCCGGAAGCGCGAGTGGCCATAGCCTCCCATCACGACCAGGTCGGACCCGAAATCGGCCACGCAGGACAACAACGCGTTACCGATATCGACGCCCGTCGTCTGTTGTGCGACATCCACATTAATTCCATGCCGCGCGAGGTAGAGTGCAATATCCGATCCCGGCTGCTCACCGTGTTTCTCGGCGCGCTTGTGGGGATTAAACGCAACCACCTCGACAATCTCAGCCTGCTTCAAGAAGGGTAAAGCATTGGTCACCGCATGGGTCGCCTCCATGCTGGCGTCCCACGCAATCAGCACTTTTCTCCCGATGGTGTCGAAGTGTCCCGCATAAGGCACCATCAACACGGGACGCCCGCCATGTATCACCACATATTCCGGGAAATCGTTCATTACGCTGGCGGACGGTTCGGCAAGATCGGTTTGCCCAATTACCACCAAGTCGCAGTAGCGAGCCTGCAGGCTCAATCCCCCGCCGGGCTCGTCGTCGATCAGCCGTTTTTCAAAGGAATTGACTTCGGTCGTCTTGACAATCGACTCAAAGCGGGCAAGCGAACGTTCGGTCCGTTGGGCCAGAAAATCCAGATTGATCGCCATGGTGGCCGGATCAACAAAGCCGAACGTTCCAGATTGATAGAGTAATCGCGATATGCCGGTCATCCCAGCGCCGATCAAATGTGCATCGTGCTTGACCGCCACCTTGGCGGCGATATTGATGCGCTCTTCGAGACGTGCGGATTCGTCCACGTGCACCAGTATGGTTTTATAGGACATCTCGGATCTCCCTCACTCGTCAACAAAGCGGCACCGCCAAATTATTCGGCGGCTTACATGCTGACAGAGTATACGGTGAATGGCGCGCAACTATTTGACATACATCAAATTCGCGCGCTTGCCGGCGGCAACGCCAATTTGAATACCTCTACTGCCCGCGACAACGCGTCTGCCTGTTCGCGCATCTGCTCTGCCGAGGTCACTGTCTGGGTAACGATGTCCATGCTTTGCCGGCTCATCTCGCTCATTTGATCGATAGCACCGCTTACGTCGCCGATGCCCTTGTTTTGATGTCGACTTGCCACGCTGATGTCATTGATGATCGTCACCACCTGTTGAATTGAACTGACAACATCCTTCATGGTCGCTCCCGCTTGCTCAACCAATTTTCCACCGCTATCGACGGTATCGACCGAACGGGTAATCAACGCGGAAATCTGTTTGGCGGCCGCTGCTGAACGCTGCGCCAAACCACGCACCTCAGCCGCGACGACGGCAAATCCGCGCCCTTGCTCGCCGGCACGCGCTGCCTCCACCGCGGCATTAAGAGCCAAAATATTTGTCTGAAACGCAATGCTGTCTATCATGCTGATGATGTCTGCGATCTGGTGCGCACTGGTGCGAATTGAGCCCATCGTGCTAACCACCTGCTCGACCACCTCCCCGCCCCGGCTGGCCAAGCTGAAAGCCGAGCTGACCACGCGATTGGCCTCCTGCGTGCTTGCTTCGTTTTGTTGCACCGCCGTCGTCACCTCATGTATTGCCGAAACAATATTCTTTACCGCACCGGATTGCCGCGCCGCGTGCTGTGACAAATCGAGATTATCTTTCGCAATCCCATGCAAGCCGACCAGTAGCCCATCGCTCGCTTGCCTTACATTGCCGACGACGCCGGTAAGACCGATGCTAATGCTATTGATCGACAGCAAAAGTTGTCCGATGTCGTCTCGCCGATCCACATTGATCTGTGCGGTGAGGTCGCCGTCCGCCATACGCTGGGCGGCGGTTTTTCCACTGAGCAGGGATTTGATGATATGTCGATAAATCAGAAAATAGACAAAGACGCCGGTCGGCAAGGTCAGCGCCACGCCTAACAATCCCAACTGAATCGCGCCGGAGGTCAACGACATCGAGCCGATTAACCAGNNGCCATACACCGCCGCAATCCATGCTGAAGTCGTCAGCGCCAGACGTGCCGCAATGCTGAGGGTTCGCACATTGCTGACATCGAGCCCGACATACATGACGCCAATCACCTTGCCGGAGGAGTCGCGAATCGGATCGTATTTGGTCATGTATTGCTTGCCGAACAGCGTTGCGTAACCGATATAGGATTGTCCCGATAGCAGTAAACGATAGGCTGTGTGCGAGCGGTCGAGCGTCGTGCCGATCGCCCGTTTGCCGTCTTGGCTCTTTACCGAGGTCGTAACGCGCACAAAATCGTCATTCATTTTGGCGAACAAGGTGGCGCTTGCCCCGGTTCGTTCCGTGAATTGGTCCGGCAATGCAAAGTTTAAGTTGAGGATCGTCGCACCGCTGCAAAGCATCGGCGTCAATTTTCCGGCAATGTCAACCACGCGTGTGCTATCGAGGGTAAAACTTTCGGAAAAATGACCGGCGAAGTTGTTTGATAACCTCTGAACCCTCATCCTTAGCGGCGCGAGACTAGTCATGCTGAAAAGCCAACTGAATAGGCGTCCATGCCCGCTGGGACGAGCCCGGACTCATGCCCTACACCTGACCGAATAGATGCCGATTGGCTCATGAAATAAATTCCCCATAATGTAAAGTTTCGGTGACTGTTCAGCCGCTGGC
>PKWO01000269.1 GCA_003132085.1 Oxalobacteraceae bacterium
TCTCTGCACAATCGGACAATGTACTGGTTTACGCGACCTCGAATCGACGCCATCTGCTGCCTGAACACATGTCGGACAATGCCAGTTATACCCATGCCGATGACGGCGATTTGCATCCCGGCGAGACGGTAGAAGAAAAAATTTCATTGTCTGAACGGTTCGGTTTATGGGTATCGTTCTACCCGTTTAAACAAGACGACTATCTTGAAATCGTCGCGCATTGGCTGCAACATTTTGGTTGCGACCCCGCACGCGTGGAACACGCTCGGGGTGAAGCTTTGCGCTGGGCGCTGCAGCGCGGTTCGCGTTCAGGCCGCGTCGCGTGGCAGTTTGCGAAGGATCAGGCCGGTAAGATGAGATAAGCGCGGGCTTGCGACTAAGAGGAATCGCGCCCAAAAACCAATCTAGCGTCTGCGATGCGCGCGAATTACGAAGGGCAAAGTAGGCATGCCACAAACTGGTGCTGTTCCGATTGACGTGGCCGTCGGCATTTTGATGAAACCGAACGGCGACATTTTGCTGGCGCAGCGCCCGCCGGGGAAGCCATACGCCGGATATTGGGAATTCCCGGGCGGGAAGGTCGAGTCGGATGAATCAATTTTCGATGCATTACAACGTGAGTTTGCCGAAGAGTTAGGTTTGCATGTTCGCTCTGCGGAACCCTGGTGCGGAGTCGAACATAGGTATCCTCATGCTCACGTCCGGCTTCATTTCTATATCAGCCATGATTGGCAGGGCGAGCCCCAGAGCCTGGAAGGACAGGCGTTTGCCTGGCAAGGCAGCGTGGATGTGATGCCGTTGTTGCCGGCGACCATCCCATTGATTGAGTGGCTCGATCAAATACGTGGCCGTAAACAGTAGAATCAACATTATCGTGCCGGGCAGCAGCGTCATCGGTACCGCACAGTTCGAGCTTCTCGCCCCATGTCCCGGTGGATTGCCGCATGCGCTCGTGCAGCGCGCACCTTTATGTTTTACTATTTATGGGCAACCGCACTAGTGCGGCGAGGAGCGATCCTCGTCTTCAAGATCTTCCGGCGGATTCACGGCAGGAATCACGTACTTTTCCTCGGCCCATGCGCCAAGGTCAATCTGTTTGCAGCGTTCGCTACAAAAGGGGCGGAACTTGTTTTGTTCCGACCATTCAATTTTCTTGCCGCAGGTGGGGCAATCGACCAGTGTTGCCATAGTAAATGGGAATTCTTCAGAAATTGCAAAGGGTAAGCTCAAAGGGTACATCGGTCTCATACGATTTCGGCTTTAGGTCGCCGTCCTGCGACGTAAAGCGTACCCACAACATGTATTTGTTCGCAGAGATCTCTGGAATTGCAGCTAGCGATTCATCAATCGACAAACGCAACATTTGATATATTTTTCCTTGTAACATTTGTTGGTAACTGCCGGTCTGCGCGATCATTTTGGCGGGTCTGCCGGATTCGCGCAGCAGGCGCAGCACGATGCCGATAGCATCGAACAACGGCGCCAATGGCGCGAACCAGTTGGAAATGTCCGATCCGCGTTGTTCCGCAGAGCGCTGTTGCCATGCATAGTAGGACGGCAGGTCAAACTCGCATGCCCCGCCCGGAATGATAGTGCGTCCGCGAATGCTCATCAACCACTCGTTGTCGCGGACGTTCTGTCCAGTCTTGCCTTGCGAGGCAATCAGCGCTGCGCTGATGCGATCAACCTCGGTCAGCACCGCATCGAGCCGCTCGGCCTGCACGTTAGGATTGGATTTGAACCCGAGCAGCGTTTGCTTTTGTCGCTCAAGCTCCTGCAGCAGATCGGACTTTAGGTCGGCTCGACCGGCAACCTCAAGCATCTCAAAGATCGTGGATAGCGCCACATGATGTTGCAGCGGGTGTTCCTGATTCAAGAAAAACGCAAATTTTTCATACAGGTCTTCCAACCGCAACAAGGTGCGAATACGCTCGTTGAAAGGGTATTCGTAGACAATCAAAATAGTATCCTCGAAATATTGTGCTGGACAATAATTATGTGATTCTGAACGAACGCGTGAGAAATTACAAATGCTGTGCGTGTTTTCTCGCGTTTGTTTTTGCTAAAGTTGAATACAACGCATGTAAGCGGTCAACTTGCGGCACCAATGCGGACGTTTCTCGATCATTGACGATCACATCGTCGGCCGCCGCCAAGCGCACTGAACGCGGCACCTGAGCGGACATGATGGCCCGCACCTGCAATTCGTCAAACCCGTTGCGCTTGCTTACCCGCCGAATTTGCATATCTTCCGGACAATCCACTACCAACACGCGCGACACGCGTTGCCTCCATGTGCCCGATTCGACCAAAAGTGGAACGACAAACATCAGGTAGCATCCTTGCGCTCGTGCCACTGCTATCTCTGTTTCGGCCCCTATCAGAGGGTGCAGTATATTTTCCAACTGAATTTTCGCCGAGGGATCGGCGAAAACCAGTTCCCGCATTTTGCGGCGATCCATCGCCCCGCTCGGCAGCACATATTCGTCGCCGAACTGCGCTCGGATCGCTTCCATTGCCGCCCCGTGCGGCGCGGTCACTTGATGTGCGATCAGGTCGGTGTCTATAATCGTGGCGCCATGTGCGGCAAACATATCGGCGACGGTACTTTTCCCGGAACCGATACCGCCGGTTAATCCGATTGAAAAAGAATTGGACGAGTTGCCGGTTCCCATTTGCAGTGTTAATTCACATGAAGATAGGCTTGCAGGATTGAATTGCCAAAAAGCAATGCAATCATCCCTGCACCGGCCAAATAGGGGCCGAAAGGTATTGCTTTATGGCGACCATGTTTTGCCAGTAGAATCAGCGTAATGCCGACTATGGAGCCAACCAGTGCGGACAGCAGCACAATGATCGGCAGCATTTTCCAGCCCAGCCACGCACCCAAGGCCGCCAAGAGCTTGAAGTCCCCATTACCCATTCCATCGATCTTTCTGACCAATTTGAACAGCCAATTGACCAGCCAGAGGAAAAGATAGCCTGCTACAGCGCCGATCACGGCGTCGCCAATCGGTACAATCACACCTTGCAAGTTTATCAGCAGTCCGCACCACAGCAGCGGATATGTGAGGTTATCCGGCAGGAATTGTGTATCTGCATCAATGAAAGTCATGGCAATCAGCAGGTAGGCGAATACCAGGCTGGCCAGCCCTGGCAAGCCGCTGCCAAAATGCCAAATCAAAAAGGCCGACAATACGCCGGTCAACAGTTCGACAATCGGGTAACGGATAGAGATCGGTGTCCGGCACTCGCTGCATTTTCCTCGCAAGACCAGATAGCTGACGACGGGGATGTTCTCAAGCGCAGTGATCTGGTGCTTGCATACCGGGCATGCAGAGCGCGGCACCGTCAGGTCGTAGTGATCGGTGTAGGGTAACGGTATCTCGCTTTGGTACGAAACGGCGGTGATTGGCGAGCCCAAGCGCCTTGCCTCCTCCCGGCTTTCGCTTTCGCTTGCCAAGTAGTCATCCGACTCGCGCTGCATCATGCGCGGAATTCTATGGATCACGACATTCAGGAAACTGCCGAGAA
>PKWO01000207.1 GCA_003132085.1 Oxalobacteraceae bacterium
CGGCTTATCCATTGATTACGTATGACAGCGCGTTTGCCGGACGCAGCAAGATCGACCACGCGTTTTCCTTGCGAAATCTGAAACCGAATATCCTGCTGGAAGCGATAGACGCCGATGTGATCAAGACCTATGTCGAACTCGGCATGGGAGTGGGCATTATCGCCGGGATGGCGTTCGATGCTGAACGTGACCGCAGCTTGCGTTCAATCCCGGTCGGTTACTTGTTCGGCACTAATATCTCGCGTATTGCGATCAAGCAAGGTGCGTATTTGCGCAGCTATGTGTATACCTTCATTGAATTATTGACGCCCACGCTGAATCGGAAATTGATCGAGCAAATCATGAGCGGTGAGAAGGACATGTACGAGTTATGAAACCAAACAGTACCGATCTTGCCGCTTATTATGCGAAGCGCGCCGGCGTCTTTGAACAGGTATACGAGAAGCCGGAGCGCCAGGCCGATCTCGCGGTGTTGCGACAGCGTCTAGCTGAAGTTCTCGCCGGTCATCGCGTGCTTGAGTTGGCCTGCGGCACCGGATATTGGACGCAATACTACGCGTCATCGGCGGCGTCCGTATTGGCAACCGACGTTAACCCCGAGATGATTGCCCTCGCCCAAGCCAAAGGCCTGGATGCGAATAAAGTTACTTGGAAACTTGCGGATGCATTTGATTTGCAAGTAACGGGCTCGTTTTCCGCATGCTTCGCCGGATTTTGGTGGTCGCATGTGATGCGCGAGGATCAAGAAGATTTCTTGCAGGATTTGCGCCAGAAACTGGGCAAGGACACATTATTAGTGCTGATGGACAACGTTTACGTCGAAGGCAGCAGCACGACGATTGCGCGCACCGACCTGCAAGGCAACACTTTTCAGATTCGTACGCTGCCTGATGGTGGACGTTATGAGGTGTTGAAGAATTTTCCGACAGATAGCGCGCTACGCAAGAAATTGGCCGCGGCGACCAAGGAGATTCGTATATTGCGCCTGGAACATTATTGGATGCTGACTTGCCGTTTGAAGTAGCTCTTTGGGATAATCGAGGTATTTCTGAATTTATGACGAGCGCTGCATGAAACTTGCTACCTTAAAAGATGGCACGCGCGATGGGCAACTCGCGGTCGTATCGCGCGACCTGAAAACCGCAGTGCTGGCGGACGGCATTGCGCCGACCCTGCAACAGGCGCTCGACGATTGGCACTTCGTTGCGCCGCAACTCGATAATTTGTACGGCGAGTTGAACGCGGGCCGGAGCTTGCGCACATTCGATTTTGATGTCAAGCGCTGCATGGCGCCGTTGCCGCGCGCATTTCAATGGGCCGATGGATCGGCTTATCTGAATCACGTTGAGTTGGTGCGCAAGGCGCGCAACGCCGAGATGCCGGCCTCGTTTTGGAGTGAGCCATTGATGTATCAGGGTGGAAGCGACGATTTCATCGGTCCGACTGACGATATCGTTTTGGCCTCGGAAGAGTGGGGCATCGACTTCGAAGGCGAGATCGCGGTGATCACCGGCGATGTGCCGATGGGTGCATCACCGGCAGAGGCAGGAACGCATATCAAGTTATTGATGCTGGTGAACGATGTGTCGCTGCGCAATTTGATTCCTGCGGAATTGGCAAAGGGCTTCGGATTTTTGCAATCGAAACCGGCATCGAGTTTTTCACCGGTCGCGGTGACTCCCGACGAATTGGCCAGCGCCTGGCAGGACGGCAAAGTCCATTTGCCGCTACGCGCCATGTGGAATGGCGCACTGGTGGGACAACCGAATGCCGGGATCGACATGGCGTTCAGTTTTCCGCAATTGATTGCGCATTTGACCAAGACGCGCAATGCCCGCGCCGGTTCCATCGTCGGCTCGGGTACGGTGTCCAATAAGGATAGCAGCAGCGGATATACCTGCATCGCCGAAAAGCGTTGTCTGGAAACGATTGCCGATGGCGAGGCGAAGACGCCATTAATGAAATTCGGCGACACGATTCGCATCGAGATGCTGGACGCGAACGGCAAATCGATTTTCGGTGCAATCGATCAACAAGTCGTGCAGACGCCGATTAAAAAAGTACGTTCCCATCGAGAAATCCATCGGGACGCGGAGCCGACTTGAGGTAAGCTGTTTCACATTGTCTGTCGATCACAAGGAGTCAAATGCAGTCTTCATCGATACGCGGCCTGCCGAGCGCCGCCTGCGTGTGCCTGCTCAGCGATGGAATTTACCAAGCGCTATGAGGCTGCTTACGGTGTCGATACGATGACGCAGTTTGCCGCCGATGCCTGGGGCGCTTACCTGTTGCTTGCCAATGCGGTGCCGCAAGCATTGAAGAGCGGGCAACCGGGCNNATTTCGCATTGCGCTTCGCACAGCGTTAGAAAACACCAAGAACCTGATGGTGCCGCAAGGGATCATCAATATGAATCCGAAAGACCATGTCGTTCTTGATCAGCGTTCGCGCGTCATGGGACGCATTCAAGGCAATAAATTCACCTACGCATACGGAGGGTGAATCTATTGGCCTTAGCTTTTCGGTTGCGATTAAGCTGCCAAGCGCGGCGCGCCGCGGCATCCTTCCAGCAAGAAGCTCAAGCCGATCACCAACACCAGTTCGCCTTCTGCCGAGCGTGCGGTGCCGGCGATGC
>PKWO01000195.1 GCA_003132085.1 Oxalobacteraceae bacterium
TGAATTCGTCGCCGCCGACCCTTGCCAGCGTGTCGCCGCGCCGCAGCTTTTCTTTCAGGCGGCTCGCCACTTTTTGCAGCAACTCGTCGCCTTTGATGTGGCCGAACGAGTCGTTGACCAGTTTGAAACGGTCCAGATCGACGAACATCACCGCCAGTTCGATTTCATTGCGCTTGGCATGAATCAAAGCCAGGTCGAGCCGGTCCCGGAACAGCATGCGGTTCGGCAAGTCGGTCAAAATGTCGTGATACGCATGGTAGGAAATCTGTGCTTCGGCACGCTTGCGCTCGGTAATGTCGCGCGCAATGCCATAGGTGCCGAAATATTCCTGCGTCTTTTGGTCGTGGCCGGACGCATGCACCCCCGTCGAGTGAAAGGCAATGTTCATCAGCGTATTGTCGAAGACGCGCTCTATTGCGTCGGGGCCTTGGGATTTCGACCGTAGTTCGACATTCCTCGAGACCCGCTCGCTGACGCGGCGCTCGTTGAATACAAAATGCGCACGTTCCAGATCTTCTTCATGGAACAGAAACGAATAGTGCCGCCCGAGCAACTCTTCAGGCTGGTAACCGAGCAGTTGTTGCGCCCTGTCATTGACAAATGTAAATTGACCTTCTGGATTGAGCATGTAAATCAGGTCCGGCGAACTGTCGACCAGGTAGCGGTAAAGCTTCTCCGAACACTCGAGCCGCCAGGACATGTCACGGTTCGCCGCTTCCAACCGGCGCTTTTGCAACGCGTTGGCAACCGTGCTGAGCAATTCCTCGGTCTGATAGGGTTTGCGCAAATACGCGTAAGCACCGCGTTTCAACGCGCCGATCGCCGAATTGATGCCGGTATTGCCGCTCTGGACGATGACCGTGGCATCGATCCCGTGATCGATAATGAAATCCATGATTTCATGGCCGTCGATATCGGGCAAGCGCAAATCCAGCAGGATCAGATCGAATTTGAGTTTGTACAGTTGTTCGATCGCGTCCTTGCCGCAGGCAGCAGTCACCAAATGATAATTCAAGTCTTGCAGCAACTCGCACAGGCTGCTCAGAACTCTCGGATTATCGTCGACCAGCAGCAGACGGGCCGGCTGTTCTTCCCGCAGGCTGCCGGGCCCATCGGTACGGCCCGCTAGCGTTTGGATCGCGACCACCTCTTCGGGCGTCATTTCATCATCCTCACGCAGAAGCCCGAATCCGGGAGCGCGCAGTCGGCGTCTGGTCGGCAACGCGCGGGACGGGAAGCAATATTTCGAATGTCGTACCTTTTTTGCCGGTGCGACAATGGATCACGCCTTGCATTTGCTTAACCAGACTATGCACGATGCTCAAACCCAGCCCTTGATGGTCCTCGCCTTTGGTGGTGCGAACCGGAGAGAACAGGTTCGTCATCACCGCCGCCGGGATGCCGGTGCCGCTATCGGTGATCCAAAGTTCGACATAGAGGCGGCCGTCGCGGTTGACGACGCCATTGTTGCCGATCTCGATCTTGCCGCCGGCCGGCACGGCTTCGACAGCGTTCTTGATCAGGTTCATCAATATCTGTTTGAGCGTGCCGACATCGCTGTCGACCTGGCACGGCTCATCCTGTGTCTGGGCAACAATTTTGACTGATGGCGGAACATATTCGGTTGCCGCAAACAACCGCACCACATCGCCGATCACCGCGTTGATCTCGGTCGGCCCCGCAGCTTCGGCCGGCTGCAAATCGGCAAAGCCGTTGATTAGTTGGCCGACGCGATCAATTTCCTCGTGGAGGATAGACAGTTCGCCTCCTATCGGCTCTTGCTTTGCCAGTTTTCTATCCAGTATGCTCAGATAATTCTTGATGATCGACAGAGGATTATTGACCTCGTGCGCGACGCGCTTCGACGCCTGCTGGTATTGCTCGATCAGGTTGGCAAGATCGCTGCCCACCGCGCGCGGTTCGCTGACCGCGGCGTTCAGCGCGTTGGTAGCCTGGACGCCAAAAGCCTTCAGGAAACTTTCGCGTTTTTGGAAATCGATTAACTGCCAGGATTCGGCGCCGCCGACCAGCACGCCAATACAGCGATCTTTGCTGCCCAGCGGCAAACAAACCAGGCAATCGGCGCCGAGTATGCGGCGTAATTGCTCCTCGGATACGCCGACCGAATTTTCATTGCGATCGATAATGACCACCCGCTTTTGCAATGCCGCCTGGGCAATCAAACCGTTGCCGGCCAGCGGGATGAAAAATTCGGATAGTCGCCGACGCTGTTCGCCGGTGGCAGTTCCCTTAAGCCCCTGGCCCGACCCATCGACCAGGAACAGCGTGGCGTCCTTGAAATCAAACAAGATGCGCGCCGAACGCGTGATGGCTTCCAGCAATTCGCCGTCTCCGCCTTGCATGGCCAAAGTCCGCCCGAATTCCGTCGCTAAAACAAGGTTACGCACTTGCGCGCCAAGCCGGTCCTTGGCGGCGTCTGCGACGGGCAGGCCAGCCGCGACCGGCGCCTGCAAATCGTCGGCGCCGTCCAAATCGATACCAAGATACTCGGCCGCCACGATTACCCGCTCGGCGGCACGGCTGGAAATGATCTCCATATCCTCCGCCGTCAAGCCGCACAGCGCCGCGGCGGCTTCCAGTTCCGCGTGGGGGTCGGGACCCGAGAGGCGATGCGCCAGGCAGACGATGCGCACCAGACGCGGCGCATTTTCGAGACGCGCCACCGGATCATGGTGGTACAGCACGCTATCGGCAAGAAAGGAATCCAGCTTCCAGTGTTCAATCAGGCAGGCGCCTACCTCGGCGTGCGTCATTTCCAGCGTGCGTTGTTCCAGCGCACAGAGATTGTCGTCATCCGGCGCAAAGAAACTCAGTGCATATTCCTTCGATACGATCGCCAATAACGCCAGACGTCCGACGTCATGCAACAGGCCGGCAAGATACGCTTCTTCAACCGACGCATCGCCCATCTGTTCGGCAATCAGGCGCGCCGTGACCGCCGTAGTGAGCGAGTGTTTCCAGAATCCGCGCAGGTCGCCGCCGCTGGCCGGCGAAATATTACCGAATAACTGAAAAACAGATTCGCTGATGAGCAAGGTCTTGACCATGTCGATCCCGATTGCCATCAGCGACTGCTCAAGGCTCGCCAGCGGCGTGCGGCGATCGTAACCGGAACTGTTGGCTACGCGCAGGATCTTGGCGGTCATCGCTGCATCTTTGGCGATCAAGTCTGCCAGTTCGGCGATCCCGATATCCTCGGTCTGACAAGACTCCATCAATTTCACGAGTATTTGGGGCATCGACGGCAGTCTGGCAATGGCCAAACGACTGCGGATATCTAGATCAAGTATGGTCATGGGCAGCGGTCTCGCTTGAGCGGGCAGAGGAGCCGTTCGTGAACCGAACAAATGGCAATGCCTGGACTTGATGATCCCGTGACATCGGCAGCATAAGCATCCTTCCCCTATAGATGCAACTCGAGCAATAGTAATCGATTATTCTGGATTTTGCATGATCATTTGAAACATTGCCAACTATTAATTAGTGTTTTTCACAACATTAATGGTCGGCTTATTCGACGCCGGAAGACCGGAGAGCCAATATCGACGCCAGTTTTAAGAGACTCATGAACATCCGCGAAGACGCCGTTTGCGTAAGCGACCGCATACGATGAGCGAATCATTGGGCGTCGTGGCGACGCGGTCGTAGCACTGAGGGCCCAAGTGCCCTTAATCTCTATGCAAATCAGTTTACTTGATTATTGGAAATATGGATATCCCATACATCAGGAAAAATAAATGTGTTACCGCCCTCCGCGCCGACTTCCCTATACAGTTCGAATTTTTTAGCCGAACTAAACCCGGCATACCTTCATTTTTGTCGGCAATATGATCTAACAGCCTGCATCGGCATTGAGAGTGGGACTTCCTAACGTCGCTTTGTCTATTTGGCAAGTTGACACCGCCGAAAGTTCAGCTCTGCGTCATTTGCTGCCATTTTCTTTAATTTCTTCGACACGTTCCCCGGTTTCGAGCCGCTCATCCAGTGCGGCAAGGACCGATTCCGGATTGGTCGGTTGCTGATAGGCAGTCGCTTCAGGATCATGGCGATCCTTGATCATCGGTAAATCGCGTCGCAGTTCTTCCATGAGATTAATCAGTTTGGTCGTTTTTTGTTCGGTTAACAAATTTACCTGCAGTTCCAGATGCGCTCGCCGTTCCTCAAGCTTGGCTAGACGATTTTGCTTAATCAGAACCACGATCATGGTCAAAAATGCACCCAACCCGACAATGCCTTGCAGTAAAGGGAATGGTGCCGGATCAAAGCTCTTGAACCCAAATTGATGCAGCATGACGTTGGCCAGTACCCAGAGCGCGACGAAAAGCACAATGGCGCCAAGGAAAAACGGCCGCCCCACAGAACCGCTGATGGTTTCGAGAATTCGCTGGGAGCGGGTGACATTTCGCTCTTCGCGCAAGTAAAACGCCGCAACGTTTTCGATATTCTGGCCAATCGGATCAATATCCGATTTCGGTGATTGCTTCGGGGTATCTGCAGGTGGCGCCGTCGAAGGGGGAGTTTTGGCATTCATTCATTTTTCCCGGTTACCGGTCAATTAGAGCGCCCGCACACAAAGCCGGAAATCAGGATCGTCCTCATACGGCTTGATCTGAAAATCCAGGCTGCGCATGAGGTTGAGCATCGACACATTCTTGGTCAGCACCAAGCCCTCGATCCAGGATAATCCCTTGCTGCGCGCGACGTCGATGATAGCCAGCATCATGCGCGAACCCAATCCCTGCCCGCTGAATTCGTCGGCGATCACCAAGGCAAATTCGCAGGTGCTTTTGTCGGGATTGGTCACGTAGCGCGACACGCCGATGATGCGTTCCGTTTTGGTGAAGCCGCCGGCGGGATCGGGTATCCGTTGCGGGTAGATCGCGACCAGCGCCATTTCACGGTCATAATCGATTAACGTGAAACGCGCCAACATGCGATCGGACAGTTCGCGCATTGACGACACGAAACGGAAGTAGCGGCTTTCCTGCGACAAACCGCGCACCAGTTCCTGCAGCATCTCGGCATCATGCGGGTGCAGCGGCCGGATGATATAGCGGCTGCCGTCGCGCATCGGCCATTCCGTCTCCTGATCGGAAGGATAAGGCAGGATCGCCAGATGCCGATAGACGCCCGACTCGGCCGGCGCGTGCCCAAGCACGATGCGCGCATCCACCACCAGCGCTCCGGTGGCGTCGACAATCACCGGGTTGATGTCCATTTCACGCAGTTGCGGCAATGCGCATACCATTTCCGACACGCGTAGCAAAATATGCTCCAGTGCTTCGCGGTCGGCCGCCGGCGCACCGCGCCAGACACCAAGCGTTTCGGCCGAACGCACGCGATCAATCAGGCGTTGCGCGAGGAACTGGTTCAGCGGCGGCAATTCAATCGCGCGATCCGCGATCAGTTCGATCATGGTGCCGCCGGCGCCGAATGAAATCACCGGACCGAACAGTTCGTCGGTAATGACGCCGATATACAGTTCGCGGCCATCCGGCTTGCCCGACATATTCTGTACCGTGACGCCGTTGATCCGGGCCTCTGGACGCAACCGGCTGACGGTAGCCATCATGTCCTGCCAGATGTCGCGCACGCCGGCGGCGTTATGCACATTGAGCACGACGCCTTGCACATCGGATTTGTGCGAAATGTCGGCCGAGTCGATCTTCAGCGCCACCGGATAGCCGAGCTGGTTGGCCACCAGAATCGCTTCGCTCGCCGAGCGCGCCAAGATCGTCTTGGTGACCGGAATATGAAACGACGACAGTAGCGCTTTCGATTCCATCTNNAGTATGCTTTCAATCAGAATACGCGCGCCCTCCAGGTCCGGCTTCGCCAGTTGCGAAAGCGGCGGCGGCGCCTGATGCAGCAATTGCTGATTCTGGTGGAACGACGCGATATTGTTGAATGCATCGACCGCCGCTTCGGGCGTGCGGAACGTCGGTATCGCTGCGTTGTGCAAGATGGTGCGGCCGGCCGCAACCTGCTCTTCGCCCATCCAGCAGGTGATCAGCGGCTTACCGACAGTCGGTTGCAGATCTGCCAACGCTTGCGCGATCGCGCCGCTGTCGAGTCCCGGTTTGGGCGACAGAATGACCAGTATGCCGTCGACGCCGTTGCTGGCGGAGCAAGCGCTGATGGCGGCGCGATAGTGCGCGGCATCCGCGTCTTCGGCCAGATCGATCAGATCGTGCAAGGTTGCCAGCGGCGACAGTAGCGGCGCCAGTGCAGCGGCCGCCGGCGCCGGCAGTGTCGCCAGTTCGAGATTGAGTTCATTGGCCCAGTCCGCTGCCAGCACGCCCGGTCCGCCGCCGTTGGAAATGATGGCAAGACGTTTGCCGACAGGCAAATAGCGTGCCGATAGGCATTTTGCCGCAGAAAAAAGCTGCACGAAAGAGCGTACCCGCACCGCGCCGGCCCTTTGCAGCGCGGCGTCAAATACATCGTCGCTGCCGACAATCGCGCCCGAGTGGGTCAGTGCGGCTTTCGAGCCGGCCGGTTTGCGAACGGATTTGAGGACAATGACCGGCTTGGCATTGGCTGCTGCGCGCAAAGCGCTCATGAAGCGGCGTGCATCGCGAATTCCTTCCAAGTAAACCACAATGCTTTGCGTGGCACGATCCTCCGCCAGAAAATCGAGCACTTGTGCGACATCGACGACGGTGTTCGCTCCCAGCGACACGACCGCCGAAAATCCCACGCCGTTCTTGGTGGCCCAATCGAGGATGGACGTGGTCAGCGCCCCCGATTGCGATACCAGCGCGATCGACCCCTCCTGTGCCAGCCGCCCCAGTGCGCCGGCGTTGAGCAGCTGTTTCGGACGCTGGAATCCCATGCAGTTCGGGCCTAGCAGATACATGCCGTGTTGACGCGCGATCGTATGCAACTCTCCCGCCAGCACGGCATTGACGCCGCTGGAAACGATCAGTGCCGCCTTGCACTGAATACGGCAGGCCACTTCCAGCGCCGCGGCCAACTGTTCCGTGGGCAGCACAATGACCGCCAGGTCGGCGCGCGACTGCGCGAGGTCGCCCAGCGTGCCGCTCATGCCAATATCGAGGAAAGTGATCGGACCGGTAAAGCCGCCACTCTTGAGATGCTCGACCACTTGGCGGGCGGGCGCGGTCTGTGCGTCCGTTGCGGTCATGCTGCCTGCGAACACGACGATCGAGCGCGGCGAAAAGAGTGGCGTGAGGTAGTGCTTATCCATGCTGGTTCCAGTTGACGATGCGACGGCATCGCGTTGTTTCAGTCGGCGCCGATCAGCACCCTTACGTGCGCGGCGGCGCTGCGTGCCAGCGGCGACAGTACATAACCACCCTCCAGGCAAGACACGATGCGTCCTTCCGCATGGCACGTTGCCACGTGCATCGCTTGCCGCGTAATCCATTCATAATCCGCCTCGACCAATCCGAGGTTTCCCATATCATCGTCGCGGTGACCGTCAAAACCGGCCGAGATGAACAGCATCTGCGGTTTGAACGCGTCCAGTGCCGGTAGCCATCTGGTTTCCACCGCTACCCGAAATGCCTCACTGCCGGCGCGGGACGGCAGGCCGACATTAACCATGTTGGGCCCTCTTGGGACGGAACCGCAAAACGGATAGATGCCCTTTTCAAAAGTGGAACACATCAGCACGCGCGGGTCGTCAAACAAGATGTCTTCGCTGCCGTTGC
>PKWO01000001.1 GCA_003132085.1 Oxalobacteraceae bacterium
ACGACGGTTCGCACCCTGAATCCGCAGACGATGCGTTATTGGTGGGGCAAGGCACGGCCGGCGAAGTCGTGCAGGTCGGCATGCACGAGGAGAGTTCGACACCGGTCTACATGGTGGAATTTCCGGGCCATCGCGTGATCGGCTGCCTGGAAGAGGAAATCGCTCTGTTGGAACCGAGATGAATGCCGCCGTCGCCACCGCAAAACAGATGCCGTTCGTCGGCGGCGGCCAGATGCGGCAGCCTAACGAACTCGATCTGCGGCGCATCGTCCGCCAATTGGAAAAGCGCGCGCGCTACCGTTATGTGATGCCGTTGGTCGACGCTTGCGAGAACGGTTATCGCATCCAGAGCCCTTGCTGCTCGCGCAACGTCGACGCCGGCGGCGGCATCATCGATATCGCGTGGCTCGAATACGACATGGCGCTTGATGTTTGGATGCTATACCGCAAGGAACATGCGCTCGGCCGCTGGCAGTTTCACGTGCAGGCGCAGCGCCTGAGCGAGGTGATGGATTGCCTGATTCGGGATCCGGCGCGGGTGTTCTGGCAATGAACGGGACGATCTATCTCGACAACAACGCCAGCGCGCCGCTTGCGCCGGCGGTGCTTGCGGCCATGCTTGAGTGCCTGCGCGATTGCTGCGGCAATCCGTCGAGCAGGCATCGCGCCGGCAGCGCCGCCAAGGAACGGCTGGCGACCGCGCGCGGCCAGGTGGCGGCGCTGATCGGTGCGACGCCGCCGGAAATCGTGTTTACCGGCAGCGCCACCGAAGCCAATCACATGGCCATTCTTGGCGCGCTGACGCTGTCGGCTGGGCGACGCCACATAGTAGCCAGCGCGGTCGAACATCCGTCGACGCTGCTGCTTCTGCGCCACTTGCAAGCTTCGGGTGTGCGCGTGAGCTTGATCGGGGTCGATGCGCAGGGGCGGCTGGATCTGGACCAACTGGCGGCTGCGATCCTGCCCGACACCGCGCTGGTGTCGCTGATGTGGGCCAACAATGAGACCGGCGTGATCTTTCCGGTAGCCGAGGCCGCCGGCCTGGCGAAAAGCCGCGGCGTGCTGTTTCACACCGACGCGGTGCAAGCGGCCGGCCGCGTTGCCATCGACGTCAAACAGGCGCCGGTGGATTTGTTGTCGATTGCCGGCCATAAGCTGCATGCCGCCAAGGGCATCGGCGCGTTATATGTGCGCAAGGGCGTGAAGCTGCCGCCGCTGTTGTTCGGCCATCAGGAACGCGGCCGGCGCGGCGGCACCGAGAATGTAGCGGCGGCGGTCGGCATGGGCGTGGCAGCCGACCTTGCCGCGCAAACGCTGTTGACGGATGCGGTCGGCGTTGCTGCATTGCGTGACCGGCTGGAGCGCGGCTTGCTTGCGCGCCTGCCGCTGGCGAAGCTGAATGCAGCACAGGCGCCGCGCCTTCCGAACACCAGCAGCGTGCGGCTGGGTGAGATCGACTCGGAAATCGTTCTCGACTGCTTGGATCGCGCCGGCATTTGCGCATCCAGCGGATCGGCTTGCACCGCCGGCGGAACAATGCCTTCGCACGTATTGCTGGCGATGGGGCTGTCGAGCGATGAGGCGCTGGCGACCATACGCTTTTCGCTGTCGCGTTACAACCGCGCCGAAGAGATCGACGCGGTGCTGGAAACGCTGGCCGCTATCGTGCCGTCACTGGCAAGCGTGGCCTAGTGTCCCAAATATTTGCACGCGCGGCCAATCGGCCGCGCGTGATGGATTTAGTTAATCTTGGAGAACCAGCGATGAAAGTCATGATCCGCAAAAACGCTTCCGGGGTGTTGTCCGCCTATGTGCCGAAGAAGGACTTGGAAGAGCCGATCGTCTCGATGGAGAAGCCCGGGATGTGGGGCGGCAGCGTCACGCTGGCCAACGGCTGGCTGCTCGAATTGCCGGTGATGGCGGCGGAAACCGTGCTGCCGATCACCGTCGACGCGCGCAAGTCGGGAGAATAAGATGACGCTCTCACCTGAGCAATTGAGCGGCCTCGAAAGGCTTTTGCTGGCGGTGGACGCCGGCGCCAATCCGTTGCCGCAGATCCGCGCCGGCTTTCCTGGAATAGCGGTCAGCCGTTGCGATGCCGACGACATGCGCGGCGAGTCGCCATACCGGCGCAGCGGCGGCTATGACCTGTTTCTGGTCGATACCAGCAATCATTGCTGGCGCATCGTCGACGACCCGCTGGCAGCAAGCGGCGTGGTGATCGCCGCCAACCGTTAGGGAATGCGCTTTATGCGCAGTCTGCGCAACCAGATCGTCGACGACCTGGCCACCGAGGAGATCGAAGCGGCGGCATGGTGCCAGCCGTTGCATCAGCAGTTTTTTCTACAGCCGCTACGGCTGCAGGGAGGGCGATTTGTTCCTTACCGAAAAAATCGCCGACCGCGGCATCGCGTTGCCTTTGCACGGACATTTGACCGACGACGAGATGCATTTCATCGTCCAGACGGCGAAGGACTCGTCGATCAATGTCGGCGCCGGGACGGCCATTTATCTGTGAATTATCCGTTAACCATCTATACAAGGAGTACGCAACATGCCAGTCGTTACCATCAAACCTTCCGGCAAGACCGTCGATGTCGCCAGCGGCACCACATTGTTGGCCGCCGCGATGAATGCCGGCGAGCCGATCCAGCACAAATGCGATGGCAACGCCGAGTGCGGTTCGTGCCACATCTTTGTGCTGGAGGGTAGAAAGAGCGTTTCCAAGATCGCCAGCGCAGAAAACAGCAAGCTCGACACCATCGTCGGTATCGGCTCCAAATCGCGTCTGGCATGCCAAACCAGGGTCGGCGACGAGAACGTTACGATCGAGTTGCTGGATTTCGCATCAGGGCGTTAGGGCAACGCTGAATAAGTTCAGGTTTCATTCCATGACGGAGCAACTACCATGAAAAATAGCACCTCGCAACTGCAAGACATCCGCACCGCATTGGCCGCCGGCACGATCGTTCCCTATCTCGGGCCGGGACTGCTGGAACTGGTACCGGATTGCCCGGTGCCGGATTCGCCGGAAAAGCTGGCGGTCCTCATGTCTTCCAAGGTAACGGTGCCGCACAAGATTCGCAAGCGGCTGACCGCAGTCGCGCAGTTCATCGAGAACTTCAAGCATCGCCGCACCCTGGTCGATCTGATGCGGCAGGCATTTGCCGCCAATGTCGCGCCGACCCGCCTGCAGCAGGCGTTGGCGGCATTGCCGGAGGTGCCTCTGATCGTCATCGTCTGGTACGACGACGCGATGCGCAATGCGCTGGCTGCGCGCGGCGGCTGGGGTCAGGTGCAGGGCCTGTCCCAGTCGGAGCATTTCGGCACATGGTTCCAGTGCTACGACGCCGTCGGCCAAGCCGTCGAGGAAGAGGCAGCCGATGCCTGGAAAACCGTGCTGTACCAGCCGATCGGCGCGCGCGCGCCGGCCGAGAACTACCTGGTGTCCGATTCCGATTATGTCGAGGTGCTGACTGAGATCGACATCCAGACGCCGATTCCGCCATTGGTGCAGTCGTTGCGGCGCGGGCGCCATTTCCTGTTCCTCGGTTGCCGCTTCAACGACCAGTTGCAGCGCACTTTCGCGCGTCAGATCATCAAGCGTTCGTCCGACCGTCACTGGGCGGTGCTGGAGGGAGTGCCCTCGCGCAACGAGCAGCGCTTCATGGCCGAATACGGCATCGAGCAGATCGATATGCCGCTCGCCGATTTTGAATCCGAGTTTGCCGCTGAGTTTCTGGCGGCGGCATGAACCTCGTTTGAACAAACCGTCGGCAACACGCCGCTGACGCGTTTGCTGCGCATCCCCGGCGCCGCCAATGCCAGGCGCGGCAAATGCCGGTCGAAGGCAAAGGCAAGGTGCTGGATCAGTTCGGCAACCCGGACAATCCGCTCGCGCATTACGAAGGCACCGGCCCTGAAATCTGGCGCGACACCGCCGGCAGCGACAGGCGCCTATCTACCGGGAGATGTTGGCCGTATCGCCTGGTTCACAGTGCGATAGCCGATGGCGTGGCTGTACGGTTTGTAGCATTTCCGACGGTTCCCGCCGCAATGGCGGCCGCCGCACCTTCGTCTGTCACACCTGTTGTTTCGCGGGCGGTTCGCAGCTAGCGTAGCGTGAGATGGATGTCGACGTCGCGCCGCAGCCAGCCGCTGGTCATCGCGTGCCATGCGGCATAATTTGCCTCGTCCCAAATCACGCAATTCAATGCATCCTGCCTGGTGAGCAATTGGTTGCCGTTGCGCTTGTCGTCGGATGCCGCGCATTCGAGCGGATCGGCTTGGCGGCGCGCGAATACCTGCTGGGCCGCTGCGGCGCCCGCCGCAATCTCGCCCGCCGATGCGAACTCAAGATCCTTGCCTTCGAAACCGATGCTTGCCCGCATAGTCATCTCCTGGGATAAGCCTGAGTCGCCTGAGTCATCATCATTGGACAGGCCGTATAAATGTTCGGCGCCTGCGATGTGTTCGCGCGCAACGCATTTGCGTCGCGTGCGTCCAGCACCCGAACCTGCACTCGCTTGAAGAACGCTTCGGTTTCGACGGGTTGGCTCATTGCCGTTTTCGCTCGATTTATCGGCTTACACCGGACGGTTTTCCCTGATCTTGATCGGCCCCATCACTTGCAAGCCCTGCTCGAAACTGATTGCCTCGAATTTTTCCTTGAAGCGCGCGGCGGCGTCGGCGATCGCCAGCAGCTTGCCGCCGGTATCCAGTTTCTTAAGGTCGCTGCGCTCGATGCGGAACAGGTCGAGCAGCTCGTTGTAGACGGTCGATTCATCCAGCGGCAGCACATAGAAGGTGGCGCCGCCGTAGGAAATCTGGTAGCGGTGCGAGATATCGAGGTTGCAGGCGAAGAAGAAGTATTTGCCGTCGGGCGCAAGCTTGTCGCCCAGAACCTCGCACAACAGTTTCAGGTGTTCCAGCGAGGGCGCCATGCCTGCCAGGAACGGGATGGTAGCGGCGCCGGCGTCGGCCACCGTCATCACCTGGTCGAACTTGATTTC
>PKWO01000564.1 GCA_003132085.1 Oxalobacteraceae bacterium
GCATGATGATTAGTCTTGATGAACTATCCGGGCTAAAAGAGGCGCGATGTGGCGATTCAAGGTAAATTTTTGTCCGACCGGTGGTTGAGACTGCGCGCATTTTTTGGCGGCAGCTTGCTGGTATCGGTCGGCATGGGCTTGTTGGTAGTCATTGCCTTGTGCACCGCGGCGCTCATATTCTTTTATTCCGGAGCGCCGACCACGATCACCATCGCCAGCGGCCCGCCGGGCAGTTCATACAGCAAGAATGCCGAGCTATACCGGAAAATCCTGGCCAAGGATGGCATTACGCTGAAAATATTGCCATCCGAGGGCTCGCAAGACAATTTGCAGAAATTGCTCAACCCCAAGATTGCGGTCGATGTCGGATTCGTCCAGGGCGGCGATGCCGAAGGAGTCAATATCGAGAAACTGGTATCGCTAGGCAGCGTCTCGTATCAGCCGCTGATGGTGTTTTATCGCGGCGCGCCCAAAAACCTGCTTTCCGATTTCAAGGGCCAGCGCCTCGACATCGGCGAAGCAGGCAGCGGTGCGCACCTGCTGGCGCTGACGCTACTGAGAGCCAATGGCATCGAGCCGGGCGGAGCGTCGATTTTCGTCGAATCCGGCCCGGGCGAAGCGGTGCCGGCGTTGCTGGAAAATCGTGTCGACGCGCTGTTTCTGATGAGCGATTCCGCCTCCAGCGAGGTGATGCGCAAATTGATTCACACACCCGATATCCATCTATTCAATTTTACGCAGGCAGATGCCTATGCGCGCCGCATCAACTATTTAAACAAGCTGGAATTGCCCAAGGGCTCGCTCGATTTCGGCAAGGATATTCCGCCGGAAGACTTGTACCTGGTCGGCCCGATGGTGGAACTCGTCGCGCGCGACAGCCTGCCTCCGGTACTTTCCGACTTCCTGATCGAAGCGGCCAAGGAGGTGCACGGTTCCGCCGGCCTGCTCAAAAAACGCGGTGAATTCCCGGCGCCGCTGGAACATGAATTTCGCATCAGTCCCGACGCAACGCGTTACTACGCGGCGGGGAAAAGCTATCTCTATCGAACCTTTCCATTTTGGCTGGCGCGGCTGATCAACCGCATGATGGTCGCGATACTGCCGGTTGTGCTGGTGTTGATTCCGGGGCTGAAAATCATTCCGGGCATATACCGCTGGCGGATGGAGTCGCGCATATACCGCTGGTACCGGGAATTGCTGGAGGTCGAACGCGATGCGTTTAACCAGTCGGTCGATGCCAAAACGCGCGAACAGCTTTTGCAGAAGTTGGCGTATATCGAAGAATCGGTAAAAAACATACGCGTTCCCGCATCGTTCGGCCNNGCGATCTTTTCTACGGCTTGCGCGAGCACATCATTTTCGTGCGCGGCCTGCTGACTGCCGAGCGCGCTGCTTCGACCAAGCAATGTTAGGCCGCGCGCTTTACGTTGAGAAAAATGTGTCACTATTCGAAGGTTCCCAGCGGGGATGATGCCCTGCAAACAATCACATATTTTCTTGCGGTTACCGACGTGAACCGGCGGTGTTAAATTCCTGATTGGATCATGAGCGCTGACATCCATGTTGTTGAAGAGCTCGATAGCCTGCGCGATGCGCATCGCCGCTTGCGTCTGAAATTGATGCAACGCACGGCGCTAGGGCTGCTGCTGGGCATGGCGGCGCTCTATCTGCTGGCGTTGAGCCAGCGCGATGCGCATCCGGCTTGGGGCTTGGTCTCCGCCTTCGCCGAAGCGGCGATGGTGGGCGCCATTGCCGACTGGTTTGCCGTTGTCGCGTTGTTCCGCCACCCTATGGGCATCCCGATCTGGCACACCGCCATTATTCCCAACAGCAAGGATGACATCGGGCGCAATCTCGGCGAATTCGTGGAGAACCATTTCATCACCGAAGAAGCGGTATTGAAGCGCCTGCGCGCGGCCAACCCGGCCGGTTTGCTGAGTGCCTGGCTGCTGGCGCCCGGCACCGCTCCCCGCCTGGGCCGCATCGCGGCGAAAGCGGCCGAGAAAATCCTTGCATCGGCAGACGACGCCGAGATCGGCAGGGTATTGCGAACCGCCGCCAGCCGGCAGCTCGGCGAGCTCGATGTGTCCGCCGTTGCGGGCAGCTTGGCCGATCTGCTGTTGGCTGAGAGGAAACATCAGGAGTTGCTGGATGGCGTGCTTGAAGGCATGACCGATTACCTGGCCGACGAAAGCAATGAACCGCGCGTTGCGGATTTCTTCATTGAGGTCTTCGGCATCGACAGCGCCATCATCAAGGCCGCATTGAGGGCCTCCGCTCCCAGGGTGCTCGGTTCGCTGCAGCAGTCGATCATCAAAGTCCGCAACGCCGCCGACCATCCCTTGCGCGCGAAATTCGATAGTTGGGTCAAGGATTTCGTGTTGCGCCTCAAGGCCGATCCGGACTGGCAAGACAATATTTCCCGATACCAGCGCGAAATGCTTGCCAGTGCGCAGGTTGAGGCGCTGCTGGACAACCTTTGGCAGACCGTGAAAGGTCGGCTACAAGAAGATTTGCGCCGCGACGACCCGGCGCTGGGAAGACAATTTTCAATGCTTTTTCGAAAAATTGGGGAAACCCTTACGGCCGACGCCGGGTTGGGGGAGTGGCTGAATCAAGCGGTCGAGTCAGGCAGCGCGCAACTGATCCGCAGGTATCGCGGCGAAGCCGGAAAGTTCATCGAGGCACAACTCACGCAGTGGACGAAAAGCGAGATGAGCGAACGCATCGAACTCGCCATCGGCAGAGACCTGCAATTCATTCGCATCAACGGCACGCTGGTGGGGGGATTGGTCGGCGTGGCGATCTACGCTGTAAACTACTTCGCGGCGCATATCCGGTAGCAGCCTAACCTTTCGATCGGAACGGGCATGTGAAGAAGCGAAACTTTTTCGCCGGTGTAAAAAAACCACCCGATCCGAATAGGAGTTGGGTGGTTTTTGAACGCTGCCAAATCGACTAAAACCGGCTGGCCTTACGGCCGCGGCGCNNGTCATCGGACGGCTATCGCGACGCATTTGCCCGGCCATCGGCACGCTATTGCCTTTGGCGTACATGCACTGCTCGTAACTGATGTCATAGCGGCGCTGCGCGCTATAACCCGCATATTGGGACGAATTCGCGCCGCTTGCGCTGCCGACCAGCAAGCCTGTGCCGGCGCCGACCGCCGCACCCTGGCGACCACCAAGAGCTGCACCAGCCGCAGCACCAATCAAGGTGCCGACCACGCCGCTTTCGACTGCCTTGTCGTTACCGGCCTGGGCTGCGCCGCTGTTCTGGTTGCCTGCATACTGCCGGCATACCGCATCGTCGATATTGAATTGCTCGAAACTCTTGCCGCTGCCCGGCATGACGGCGACGCTCGGCCCGGTTGGCACCGTGGTGCAAGCACCCAACAGCAGGGCGGCAAGAAGAGGGGAATACCTGCTAGTACGTAACATAAGCCACCTTATTCAATTAGTGTTGGGTTGAAGGTTGGGCCGGAACGCGCTGCCAACCGTCTGCGCAATTCCGCACGTATGGATAGTAACCTTCCGGCTTATGGCAGTAGTACCAATCGTTTGACGGCGCAGCCGATTGACTAGGTGCGGGAGCGTTGGATTGCTGTGTGTCGCTCTGCTCCATATACACGGTCGGCGCAGCAGGCTGCGTGACGACAACCGGCGGGTAAGCCGCATACGGGTAGGCTGCATAGGGTGCGTAGCCATACGGGTAATATGAAAATGGATAGAACAGCGGCCATGGATCAATGAAAACACCGAGATGACCGCCGCGGAAGCCGCCGCCGCCGCGGTAATGTCCGTGATCGGCATGGGCGATAGTTGCCGCAACCGGTCCCAGTAGAAGCAATAGCAGCAAAGTTGACTTGATCGATTTCATCATAAACTCTTCATATTGAAAAACGCTCACTTAGCAGGCGCATTTTACATGTGAGCGTTAAGCGCCATCAATGAAAGTATAGTGGCGATTATACTGCCTGAAAGCACCATTACACGCTGTTACACAATTGTCGTGTCGCGGGTGTGCGCGACGAACAACGTGCGGATAAAGAACTGTGTAAAGCCGGGAGTATCCGTTATTCAATCATCTGGCGGATGATGTCGACTCTGGACGCCAGATCGCCATCCGAAAATACCGGCGCAAAGCCGCCTTTGCCTTGAAACATGTCGACGACGCGTTGTTCAAGCGTTGAAGCGGTCGCCGCAGTCGAAACGATTCCCTCCATGCTGCGCCCGCGCTGGCGCGTCTTTTTATTGCCGGGCATGAACATTGCCGTCATGTTGTAAAATAATTGCAATAAGTCGAGCGCCAGCCGTAAAATGAAGTTCATACGATGAAATTAGCACACACGGACGGTTTATATGCACGGAAGCCATGACTAGGAGATCACGCATGCGTAGATTCATCGGGGCGTCGATGCTGATGCTGTTCGCACTTACTGCGCAAGCTGCGGGACTCGGCGATTTGTTCGGTGCTATTGCCGGCCGTTTCGATTCCTACGGCGCCGGGCGCGAAGGGCAGGCCAAACAGCTCGACGATGTATTGCTCAAGGTATGCGTGTACATGAACAAGCGGATGCCGGAGACGATCGACCCAGAGACACGCCTGGACCGCGTTAGCGCCGAGCCAGGCCCGCATTTTTCCTATCATTACACATTACTGGCAAGCAACAGCACCGATGTCGACAAGGCCAGTTTCGCCAACATGATCAAGGTGCGGGTGGAAAGCAAACTCTGCGACAGCACGCAAGTCAGGAGCTTCTTTAGTCACGGCATCACCGTGTCATATATGTATCAGGGCAAGGATGGTTTGCCGATCGGCGGAGCTGAATTCGCTCCGAATTCGTGCGATAACGCCAAAGGGAAGCCAACCACTCCGTAGCCGCCGCACCGAGGCCGCACCGTCGAGCGGTTCGCGCACAAACTTCTCACTCACGATCGAAAATCCAGTTCGCTCTCGCCGGGATTCGCGCGGATTTGCTGCAGGCAGCCTTGCAACTTGACGATCAATGCTTCCACTTCGTCAGCCGACAGATCGAGCGGGTCGTTGTGGGCGCCGATCGCGATCAGACAGATAGCGGAGCCGTCGAACCAGGCGTCGAGTCGATCTTCCCTTAGTGTCATAGGTGGCATGGTTAGCGTTCCGGGTAATGGCAATTGACTGAATCGGCACTCTACGCGTCAACGCAACAGTTCATAGGGGCCGCCCGTTTCCAGCGCGTGCTGGTACGCGGGCCTGGCGTGAATCCGTTGCAGGTAAGCCTCCAGCTTGGGTCTGCTCGCATTGAGGCCGCCGCGGGCAGCGGCTGCTTCAACCGGAAAACTCATCTGTATATCGGCAGCACTGAATTCTTCGCCGGCAAACCAGGTGCTCTTGCCGAGTTCGGCTTCCATGAAGTCCAGATGAAGCCGGAGTTGCGGGTCGATGAACGATTGTTGCACCTTGGCGCAAATCGCGCGCGCAATCGGGCGCACAAAAAACGGTGCGGGCGCACGCGCCACTTTGGCAAACACCAGACTTAACAACAACGGCGGCATGGCGGAGCCTTCGGCGTAATGCAGCCAATAGGTAAAGCGCAAGTGATCCGGGTTTCCTGCGCCAGGCCGCAGGCGGTCGGCGCCGTAGCGATTGAGCAGATATTCGATAATCGCGCCGGATTCGGCTATCGTCGCGGCGCCATCCGTAATGACCGGCGATTTGCCGAGCGGATGGATCGCGCGCAAGGAAGCCGGCGCGAGGCTGCTTGCGGCATCGCGCGCGTAACGCTTAACCTCATAGGGGAGGCCCAGTTCTTCTAGCAGCCACAATACACGCTGCGATCGCGAGTTGTTGAGGTGGTGAACGATGATCATTGGTAAGCCAGGTGATTTGTCGATGGTTAGCGGTTGCGCGGAGGCGCTGATTAGCATGCACAATGAGATTTTCTGCGCAACATCGGTGGTTAATAGTACCTGTTTTCCGGATTCGGCGGCGCCCCGAATGCGCGCGCCTCGTTCGTTGTCCGGGCTCGCGCTCCGGTGCGAACGTCTCCGGCGTGCGCGGCATAAGAAGTGCCTTGGGCAGATCGTCCGGATGGTAGAATAAGAACCGCCGGTCAACCAGAAGCAGAAGACAAGAGACCCGAAGGGTCGAGTTGGGCGTTGCGACAGGGGGAAGAGAATGATCGAAGCCGCTGAAGTCATGCTGGCTCGCCGTCAGCGCATCCGCATGCAGCGTTTCGCGATGGCGTTGGGAACCTATGGCGTGTTCCTGTTGGCGCTGGCCGCCATCGTGCAGATGGGCCTTGGAAGTCTTACGCCGTGGCGCTGGACGGTCGTGCTGGCGGTCTGCTTCGCGATGAACCTGGGGTTCTGGGCGGCCTTTCGCAGCGGCTTCAATCTGCGCTTCGCCGACCCCTCGCTTACCGCGCCGCAAATTGTCGCGAGCGGCTGGTGGGGTTTGATCGTGCTCGACGCGCTGCCGGAGCAGCATCGGACGATCCCGCTGATGTTTTTTTTGGGCGCGGCGGTGTTCGGCATTCTTCAACTCAACACACGCGAGTTTCTTCGGGTCGTGGCGCTGCTCATGTCCGGTTACGCGGCAGTCCTGGTCTACGAAGCGCGTAGCGGCAGGGCGGACTTTCATCTCGGCTATCAGCTATTCCTGTTTGCGACCTATGGCCTGCTGCTCGTCTGGTTCTCATTCTTAGGCGGCTTCGTCAGCAGTCTGAAACGCCACATCCGGGTCCGCCAGTCGGAGCTGGAGGCGGCCAGCGCAACAAACCTGCAGCGGGCGAATACCGACGAGTTGACCGAATTGTTCAACCGCCGCCATGCGATGGAAGCACTGCACCGCCAGACGGCATTGGCGCAGCGCTTCGGTCTGCCGCTGTCGGTGGGGATCGTCGACATCGACCATTTCAAGTCGGTCAACGACCGTTTCGGCCATGCGATGGGCGATGCGGTGCTGCGTGAATTTTCGCGCTGGCTGCGCGAGACCCTGCGCGACTCCGACGAAGTGCTGGCCGTGCCCAGCGACCCGAGCGGCGGGGAGTCCGAAGATCGGCTGGTTGCCCGCATCGGCGGCGAGGAATTTTTGATTCTTCTCCCCGGCACGGATTTGAACACTGCCACCCTCTGCCTGGAACGCCTGCGTCGCGGCGCGACGGTGCGCGTGGGATCGGAGCGGATCAGCTTTTCGGCCGGTATTGCGAGCTACCGAGACGGCGAGCCGGTCGAGAGTCTGCTGGGTCGGGCCGATCGGGGCCTGTATGAGGCGAAGAATGCCGGCCGCGACCAGGTGCGAACGGTCGAAACCTCTGCGGAAATACCTGCCAAATGACGGATCGGCAGCGTGCCGGCGAATCGTTCCGCTGCAACCGTCGTCGTCGCGTGTTGCGTTTTTAGGTTGAATCAAATAACCAGCCCCGCAATAGCGGGGCTGGCGCGCAACAAACCAACAAACGGCGCAAACTGTTTTACCAGAACTTCCACCAGGACTTCGGTTTGATCCGGCCGCCGGTAAGCAGCGGACTATTCGGGTAATTTATCTTGAATACGCGTTCGGCGTCGTCGTGCAATTCAACCTGTCCCAGACGGTCGTAGGAGAGTACCATCAGGTATAGTGCATCTTCAGTGGACGGCGAGCCGGGAAACTGTTTGATGACCGATTGCGCCCGGTTCAGCGCCGCAACATAGGCGCCGCGCCGATAATAATAACGGGAGACGTGGACTTCATACTGGGCCATCGAGCTCACCAGATACTTCATGCGCTGAATGGCGTCCGGCGTATATTTACTGTCCGGAAAACGCTCGATCAGCAGCTTGAAGGAGTCGAATGCCTCGCGCGTGGCCTTGGGGTCGCGTTCGGTCGGGTCTTGGTTGGAGACGAAGTCGAACAGGCCGAGCTTGTCGTTGAAATTGATCAAGCCGCGCAGGTAATACAGATAATCGACATTTGGATGATTTGGATGCAGCTTGATGAATCGTTCCACCGCCGCCAACGCTTCAGGTTGTTCGTCTGCGCGGTAGTGCGCATAGGCGATTTCCATTTGCGCCTGTTGCGCGTAAACGCCGAACGGATAACGCGATTCCAGCTTCTCAAACAGCCCGACGGATTTATCGAAGCCGCCATTATTCAATTCGTCCATGGCCTCCGAGTATAATTTCTCGGCAGACCAATTTTTGGTTTCATCCTTTGCATCCGGCAGCAAGCTGCAGGCCGAAAGCAGTAACACGAGAGCGAGAGTAGTGGTTTTGGATAATTTTATTTGCATGACATTTTGCGAGAGTGCGCTTGAACAGTCGATGATTATAGCCGATGGGACTTGCCGTGATGCCAACTGAGACGTCGATTTTGACTAAAACCGCGATTGCAGTCGACATTGACGATGGGGACGACGGCGAAGGCTTGCCGGAGTTGTCTCCCATCGTCTTGAAATTAACGCCTGACACGTGCGGAGAACGATTGGATAAGGTGTTGTCAAAATTGGTTCCCCAGTATTCGCGCAGCCGTATCCAACAGTGGATCGAAGCGGGCTATGTGACGGTTGACGGTCAACCGGCCCGCAACAAGACGACCGTGCTGGGGGACGAGGATATCATCATATTGCCGCAAGCAGCGCCGGAAGAGCAGGCTTTCAAGCCGGAACCGATGAACTTGTCGATTGTGCATGAAGATGCCGCTATCCTGGTCATCAAGAAGCCCGACGGCCTGGTTGTGCATCCGGCCGCAGGCAATTGGTCGGGAACCTTGCTCAATGCATTGCTGCATCATTTTCCGGCGATTGCCGGGGTGCCGAGGGCGGGCATCGTGCATCGGCTGGACAAGGATACCAGCGGCTTGATGGTGGTCGCCAAAACCCTGGTCGCGCAGACCGATCTGGTGCGTCAGCTACAGGCGCGTACCGTCAAGCGCGAATATCTGGCGCTGGTGTGGGGGTCGCCGCGGATTGCCGGCAAGGTCGACGCCTCAATGGGCCGCCACCCGAGGGACCGGATCAAGATGGCGGTGACGGAGAACGCCACCTCCAAACCGGCGGTGACCCATTACGAGCGTCTGGCAACCGGCTTGCTGGACGGTCGCCCGGTAAGCCTGGTCCGTTGCCAGTTGGAAACTGGCCGCACCCATCAAATTCGCGTTCACATGCAATCGATCGGCTTTCCGCTGGTCGGCGACGCGCTGTACGGCAAACCGCATTTGGCGTCGGTATTCCCGCGCCAGGCATTGCATGCTTACCGTTTGGGCCTGATCCATCCGGTTTCCGGCAAGGCAGTGGAATGGCAAGCAGCGCTACCGGAGGATTTTGCCGGGTTGCTGGCGCGCGCAGGCGTGGCCGCGCCGCTTTGACCATTGTGGCGAAAAAATGATGGATGTCATCCATCCGGAATGGGACGTTCCGCCGAACATCGGCGCGCTGTCCACCACTCGTAATGGTGGTGTAAGCCTGGCGCCATATGATGATGGCTTCGGTGGCGGCGGCTTGAATCTCGGATCCCATGTCGGCGATCGCATGCAAGATGTCGCACATAACCGGGACGCGCTGCGCGCGCTGGTTCCGGCGCAACCGGTCTGGTTGTCGCAAGTTCATGGAACCGCGGTGCTGGATGCGGCAAGCGCAGCCGAAGGCGCGCAGGCGGATGCCTGCATTGCAACCCAAGGCGGGATCGCCTGTGCAATGTTGACTGCGGACTGCTTGCCGGTGCTGCTGTGCGACCGCGGCGGCCGGGTGGTGGGAGCTGCCCATGCCGGTTGGCGCGGCCTGGCCGGCGGTGTTTTGGAAAACACGG
>PKWO01000562.1 GCA_003132085.1 Oxalobacteraceae bacterium
CGGTCATGATCTTGAACGCCAACGCGGAAAATTTTTCATCGTCGCTGGCACGCCGTTCGGTCGGTTGGTCATGTTCATCGAGGCCGCGTACCGGCCGGATGTCGGTCGGTGCCGGCAGGTAATCGATTACCGCATCGAGCAGCGCCTGCACCCCGCGGTTCTTGAACGCGCTGCCGCATAGCATCGGCACGATCTCGCCGGCAATGGCGCGCTGGCGCAGTGCGCCTTTCAGTTCTGTTTCGCTGAGGGTTTCACCATCCAGGTATTTCTTTAACAGTTCTTCACTTGCTTCTGCCGCCGCTTCGACCATGCGGCCATGCCATTCATCGGCACTGGCTTTCAGCTCGGCGGGGATGTCGATATATTCAAATTTGACGCCCTGCGAGGCGTCATCCCACATAATGGCTTTCATCTTGATCAGATCCACCACGCCATGGAAATTCTCTTCGGCGCCTACCGGAATTTGCACCGGCACTGGATTGCCTTTGAGGCGTTCGCGAATTTGCTGATACACACGGAAGAAGTCGGCCCCGACCCTATCCATCTTGTTGACGAAGGCAAGCCGCGGCACATGGTACTTGTTGGCCTGACGCCATACCGTCTCCGACTGCGGCTGCACGCCGCCAACGGCGTCATAGACCATGCAGGCCCCATCCAAAACGCGCATCGAGCGCTCCACCTCGATGGTGAAGTCTACGTGCCCGGGCGTGTCGATGATATTGATGCGGTGGGCAGGGTAGTTGCCGGCCATGCCTTTCCAAAAGCAGGTCGTGGCGGCCGAGGTGATCGTGATGCCGCGCTCCTGCTCCTGCGCCATCCAGTCCATGGTGGCGGTGCCGTCGTGAACCTCGCCGAGTTTGTGGTTCACACCGGTATAAAAAAGGATGCGCTCGGTNNGCTCGGTGGTGGTGGTCTTGCCTGCGTCGATGTGTGCACTGATGCCGATATTGCGGTAGCGTTCTATTGGCGTCTTCCGGGTCATGGCGATTTCCTTATGGGAAATTTCAAGAAAGATAATCAGAGAGATTGGGAGCGTGCCATCTAATATGTGCTTCGCCATGCAGATTTGCAAGACATACTATTCACTTCCGGCTCAACCGGCGGCACTTTCCAATCGCCGTTGAGATTGCTCAAGGCGACGGAGTACAGACTATGCGGGAAATTGATTCAATGTTGCGTCCAGTCCTTTAGGCGATAAAAGACAGGCGCATTGCTCATTGCAGCAGTGATTTTCAAGCACCAATCCGGCGGTTAATTGCCGGAAAAGCACCGGAGCCAAGAGGCCGCCAAAACTAGGGAAGGAGTTGCACAGCCTCGGCAAGAATGCATTCGGCGTGATTCAGCGGTTTTCCAACGGGGCGATAAACGTGATCGCCACGGCGAATAGCTTTACCGCTGACTGGGCATATTGCTGATTTTGGCGCTTTGCGTAGAGCCCACAGCTGTTCTGTGTAATTGCACAGGCCAGACTCACGCCAAGAGACCAGCAATTGGTTTTTGGATGGTGTATCAAGGACTTGTACGGTGATCATAAGGTGATTATCAATCAAATGCCGGCTGCCCAAGCCGATTGTCATAGTTTATTACAATTTCTTTGCGGCGAGTATAGCAAGAAAAGCACTGTCAAGTCCAGTGGTTTTCCGAATGAATGGGTATTGCAGGGCGCGGGGGAATCGTGCGCCAGCCAAATTTTTGCTCGACGTTACATGCAAAACCAAGGTCCTCTACTCCTGCAGGGATCGAATGACAGTATCATGCAATTTATGCAACATCCCCAGGCTAATTGCCTTCCTTCTTTTTTACCCGATCAAAAACAGGTCCCCAGAGCGGATGCCCTTTCTCTCCAGGCTCCAGGTTAAAAGTGGGATCAAGCTTGACCGCTCTCTCAAATTGCAATCTACACAAGCTTGAACGACCTGTAACACAATAACTGAAGGCGGTGAATTTGATGGCTCGCAGTTCCAGGTCTTTGTATGGCTTCAAACTCTCAGAGATTACCCCAAAACGTTTAATGGCACCGTGATAATCGCCATTGTTATACAACGCGATGCCACTTTCGAGTTCCGCCTGCGCGGTAGCGCGCGCGCTTCTCGCAGCAATTTTCTCAGGTGATTCCAGCTGTGGCGGTGGCGCCGGTTCAGCAATCGGCGGCTTGGCCGGAACAGGAAGTTTTACATTCTGGTTTTCTGTGGTGCACGCGGAAATTAGTGCAACCCCTGCGAGGATAATGGCTAATTTCGTGCAAATGCGTGACTTTTTCATTGTTTTATTTATATGTATAGTCTTGGGAAATTTCAATTCAGCAAACAGGAATGAGGTTATCAGCCCGCATGCCAACGGAAACATCTAGATTTATACGAAAACCTGTAATTCGACTCGCATCGACATTAAATGTTCCCCAAAATCAACTGATAGATAGCGTCAATGCTCGTTTTATTGCGAGGAAAAATCGTAGTCAATGCGATTGAACCTATTCTTGTTGTCGACCATTATATTGATCGCATGATCAGGGAAATTGGGATTGACAAGCATAATTTGATGCTTGCCTTCTGGCAAGATTAATTTTTTCAAAGGCGGGCTGACGCCTTTAGTGACGCCATCCACCAGAACCGTGGCCCATGGCTTGATCGTCAACCGGACTGTTGCCTTCGCCGCCGGGGGCGCATCGTCAGATTGCGCCAATTGCTTGAGCCTGGTTGGATTGCCGCTGATCGCCGGCGTCGTTTTATCGACCGCGGTTGCGGTTGCGCTGACGGCATGATTCGCAGATTGCGCCGCTGTCGCCGATGCGGAACTCGCCGATTGGGTAACGGCTGGCGGCGCAATCGACGATGCGGGTAAATTGGCGTTCGTGCCACTCCCCCCGTCAGCGGTAACCCGCGGCATGTCACCGGGACGTGACAGCCGATGATATATACCTGCTCCCGCTGCCGCAACAACCCCAGCGATCACCAATGCCCATGCGCCTTTGTTGAAAACTTTCTGGTTGAACTTGTACGATACTTTACTTGCAGATGAATTTTTGGCTGTGGATGGCGCCCTCGGTTTTTTGCTATCCTGCGGATCAACCGGCTGGCTGGCGCCGTCCGGTGTTTTTCCCCGACCGGACGATGACTTCGATGCCGGCAGGGGAATGGCCTGAGCCGAGGCCGCATTATCAATGCCCAGAAGCGTGCTGAATTCAGCAATCGACTGTGGGCGATCTTCCGGTTTAACTGCCATTCCCTTGTCGATGGCAACCAAGAATTTTTTACTGAATCCGGCCCGTGCCGAATTCTGAAGCAAATCAACAGGGTCCTTGATCAGGCGCGTCACCGAGGTTGGCGGCGATTTCCCCGCAATGGCCGAATAAATGACAGCCGACAACGCATAAATATCAGTCCACGGCCCTTGCTTCATGTCGCTGTCTTCCGCGTATTGCTCAATTGGCGCGTAGCCCGGTTTCAATATGACGGTGAGCGCCTGGGACAGGTCGCCAATGATTTGGCGAGCGGCCCCAAAATCCAATAAAACCGCTTCTCCATTGGTTTGAATCATGATGTTGTCAGGTGAGATGTCCCTGTGCAATATCTGAATTTTGTAGAGTACTTCAAGCGCTCCCAGAAGGGGCTTCAGGATTGGCTTTAGCCATGCTTCGGTGACCAGATCAGGATGCTTGGCGATAATGTTTTTGAGCGTCTGCCCTTCGTAGTAGCGCATGGCCATATACGCTGTATTATTCTGCTCCCAAAAGCGATAGACTTTGATCAATGCAGGGTGGTCAAACTGCGCGAGCAAGCGTGCTTCATTGATAAAACTGTTCATGCCGATTTCAAAAGTTTCTTTATGCCGCTTGGCTTGCACCAAGACAAAGTCGTCGGCGCCGCGCGACGCCAACGCTACCGGCATGGATTCCTTGATGGCGACGGTGCGTTGCAATGAGTGGTCAAATGCCAGATAGACATTGCCGAAGCCGCCTTCTCCGACCACACCGGTAATTTCAAATTCGGACAAGCGCGTGCCGATAGCGAGGCAGTTTGCAGAGCCGGTATTTGACCAATGCGGAGACGTCTCTGCGCTCATTTCCTGTGAGTTCAAGTTTGGATCACCATTATTCATGTGGTTTTACTGGACAAATCGCTCGAACCTGTTTGTTATCGGGCTGCCGCCAGACCGTGGTCCGTGAACCATAGCGCCTGTGCGGTATAGTTGTCACGGGATTTTGGTGAATGTCTGCCTTTTTCTTCTACCATTGCACGCATTTTCCTCAGCCAGTCATCCACCGATGACGCTGCTGCCAAACTTTGCTCCATTTCACTCTCGGTTACCCACTCCCAGAAACCGTCGGTACACAATAGGAATGCATCGCCATCATGCAGCGCAATGGTTTGTTGGGTCACTTCCGGACGGGTATCGCCTTCTGTACCCACTGCGGCATATAGCACATTGCGCTGCGGGTGAGTTCGCAACGCTTCCGTAGCGCAGTATCCTGCATCTACAAATTGTTGCACCAGACTATGGTCGCGCGTAGCGCGATATACCCTTCTATCGCGAAAGAGATAGATGCGCGTGTCGCCGAGATGTGCCCATAATGCGCACCGGTTTTCTGTGTCGATCAAGACCGCAGCCACTGTCGCACTCATGTCCTTGAGTTGATGGTCTGCTACTTTTCCCTTGGCAACCTGCGCTATCGCGTGTTCGACATAAAACTGTAACGCGCGCACACCGAAAGATAACTCCAGCAGAAAGCTGTCAATAACCGCTTTGACCACCACACCGGAGGCGATCTCGCCTCCCGCATGTCCGCCGGCACCGTCGGATATGACAAAACACGCCAAACCATCTTGCTGGGCGTTGGCCTGCGCATCCTGATTGGATTGCCGACCGCCAATATGGGTGAACTCGGCCGAACTCAATTCCAGGCGGCGATCGTCAGACAGTTCCCTATCCATCTTATTCCTCGTTACGGATCCGATCGGTTTCGCTTTCATACGCATCCAGGAACGCTTTGCCGAAGAGTTTGTGGTAATCGTGCTGCGCCTCTCGTTTGATTTCGTCGAACATGTCGTCGTATTTGTCCCACATTCGCGCTTTGCGCTGCAGCGGCACAATTAAATCGAGAAAAGTGGGTGCCTTGATTCGATCTTCGAGTGCCTTGGGGTCGAATCGCTTTAGCACTTCCTTTATTGCGCCATTCATTCCCGCTACCATGCCGCTCTGATGCGCCTGCAAATCGGCAAAGGCGTCTTGCATGGCCTCGGTGGGCCCCATGAAGCCAGGCATTTTTTTTCGCAGCATTTGCGTCAATACCGTTTCACTGTCAGATAGGAATTTCAGTGGATTGTTATTCCTGACCACGACCACCGTCGCATCTGCTTTCACCTCTCGTTTGATTGAGGCGCGTGTCGCCAGCAATTGAAAGGCACCCTGGATTGACACCGACAAGAGTTTGCCGAGCGTCTCCATAAATTCCGGTGTAAGTCCGGAGTTCAGGTTGATATGGGAGATTCCTGCCCCTTTTAAAAAGGCCTGCATCAGCGCGTCGCCGTCGGTGTTGGACGCAGTCGGCGGCGTGCGATCGGACGGACTCGGAACCGCGGCACGTTTGTCTCCTGCAATCGGTGCCAAGGGAGTGAATTTATCGGCGTGCCTGGCGCGCGACGCGCTCGCGTCCGATTTTATTTGATGAAGTTCGGCCAAGTTGGGAGCCGGCCGAACGGGCGTATTCGGCCTTGGGTTGCGCTTGACGCCGGACCCGGCTTGAGGCGGCATCACATGCATGTCAATGGGCGGTGCTTGAATGGAAGCAGGAAATTTATCGTGTTTGAGCGATGTGCTTCCATCGATGGCTATCAAGTGTGGTTCAGCACGCAAAATATATAGCCCTATTTGCATCTCGTCACCGGCGTTGAATGCATATTCGCGATTGAAGTCAATTTCTTTACCGTTAAGCAAAATTGGATTGGCTTGACTCAAATTGGCAATAGTATGGCGTGAGCCGTCGCTTTTGATTGCCGCTTGGATGCGGGATACCAAATTTTTAGGATCAGGAAGAACAAAGTAATTGTCTTCGCTACGCCCCAAAGTTCCGCCGTCTCGACCGAATACGGCCGACAACGGCTCCAGCGACGCTTGATTGTTATAGGATACCGCCGTAAGCTTTATCATTCAAATTGCTCCGAAAATCACCGGCTTTTAGTCCGTTGTGGGTAGAGCGGATGTATTGCAACCCGGGCCAATGCCGATCAAATCGACTGTATTGTAGCTAATCCAGTAATCAAAAAATATTCGCGCGAATTATTCTTCAATGCCGAGGTGCGATACTAGTGTTGCACAAAAAGCGCTTCAGTTCTTCTCCGTCAACGGCTGCAATGGAAAATGACTTAACCGCAGGTATCCAGAGATGATAAATACCCAACGAAAGTGGCGGCGCGCAGTGCGTTGGAATTCACTTATGTCGGTCGCAGGCGTCGGTCGC
>PKWO01000319.1 GCA_003132085.1 Oxalobacteraceae bacterium
ACGGTGTCATGCCCCAGACCGTGGAACATATGACGATCCTGTCGCTGCTGGGCGTGCGGCGCGGCGCGGCCGTGATTACCAAGATTGACCGCGCCGCCGATGACGTCAAGCGCGCGCGCGAGTCGCAGGTTCATGCATTGCTGGCAGAGGGCGGCCTGGGCGGCTACGCGGTGCTCTGCGTCTCCGCGTTGCGCGGCGACGGGCTCGACGAGCTGCGCGCGTTGCTGTTGCGCGAAGCGCAGCGTCCGGAGCCGGCCATGGTCGCCGAGACCGGTTTTTGCATGGGCCTGGACCGCGCCTTCACGCTGGATGGCGTCGGCACGGTCGTCGCGGGCAGCATTTCCGCAGGAACGGTGCGCATTGGCGATGCACTTTGCCTGGCCTTGGCGCCGGATAAGCATTACCGCGTGCGCAGCCTGCATGTCCATAACCACGCCGTCGAATCGGCGCATGCGGGGCAGCGTTGCGCTGTCGGCCNNGGTTGAGCGCGGCCAGATGTTATGCGACCCGGCCATCGCGCAAAGTTCGCTGCGCCTGGACGTCTGGCTGCAGGTGGCGGGCACCGAATCGAAGCCGCTGCGCTCGGGCACGCTGGTGCACGTGCATGCCGCAACGCAGGAGTGCATGGCCACGGTCGCCGTGCTCGGGCAGCCGTCGATCGCACCGGGGCAGTCGGCGTTGGCGCAACTCGTGGTGCAGCAAGCGGTCAGCGCCTGGCATGGCGACCGTTTTGTGCTGCGCGACGCATCGGCCAGCCGCACCGTGGCGGGCGGAACCGTGCTGGACGCGCAAGCGCCCGCGCGCTATCGGCAGACGCCGCAGCGTCTGGCCCATCTTCAGACGCAGCGTGAGCAGGATCCGGCCATGCGCCTTCAAGGCGCACTGGCGCATGCCCCGTTCGGAGTGAATAGCGCCTTGTGGCTGCGCAGTGCCGGTTTGCGGGCTTGGCCGTTCAACCCGGACACGCTGGACGATGCGGTGTTTGGCCAGTCGCGGGAATGGGTTATTTCGCGCGAACGCCTGAGCGAAAGCGAGGATGCGGTGCTGCACGCGCTGCTGGCCTTCCACGCCAGATTTCCCGAGGATATTGGTCCTGGCGCGCAGCGCGCGCGCCGGCTCGCAGTCCCGCGCATGCCTGAAGCCCTCTGGGATCAGTTGATCGAGCGCATGGCCGGGACTGGCAGGCTGGCGCAACGCAACGGCTTTCTGCATCTGCCCGAACACGGTATTGCGCTGCGAGCTGCCGAAAAGACGATTGCCGAACGCGTTTTGCCTTTGTTGCTGGACGGACGTTTCGATCCGCCCTGGGTGCGCGACATCGCAGGCACGGCGGGCCTGCCCGAAAGCCAGGTGCGCCAGGTGCTCGCGCGCATGGCCAAGGGCGGCGATGTGTTTCAGGTCGTCAAGGATCTGTACTATCATCCACGGGCAGTGCAGCAACTGGCCTCAATCACGCGTCGCATCGGGCAGCATGAAGGCGGGATAACAGCCGCCGGCTTTCGCGATGCAACGGGCCTGGGGCGAAAGCGGGCGATCCAGATACTGGAATTTTTCGACAGAATCGGCTACCTGCGCCGAGTGGGCGACGCCCATCTGCTGCGCGCCGGAACACTGCTGTTCCCCGACGGGAGCACAACATGATCATGGAAGGAAATCGTCCCTGGTGGGGCGGCTGGGCTTCAAACCCAGATGGTGGCGCCATGCGTCGCCGGGTGGGTTCGACTCCCTCTTCCTTCCGCCGATTACGTGCGCGCTACGGCTGATTCACCGTGCGCATCCTCGGCTTCGATTATCCGGAAGACTGCTTTTATTTTTTGGAGCACGACATGTGGTGCCGCTTGCTGGCGGATGGCCGCATGCAAGTTGGCGTTACCGCTTTCGGCGTGTGCCTGAGCGGCGATTTTTTCATGTGCCGGCCCAAAGCGCCAGGCACAGCCGTCGAGCAAGGCCGAACCTTGGGGGTTGTTGAACTGAGCAAGTCCATCGTGACAGTCAAGACGCCGGTCTCCGGAACGATTGTCGAGGTCAACCCGCTGCTGGCCGACACGCCCGAGATCATCCATCAAGATCCGTATGGGCGCGGCTGGCTGGTCGCCATCGCGCCGAACCGCTGGCTGCAGGATCTGCAGCAACTGGCCCACGGCGCCGGACTCGAATCAGCTGCTGTTGCCCGCATGCGACTCGAGAACATGACATTCCCGCCGGAATAATGGGGGGCTCGCATGGTTGCCATCAGGATCTCGTCATGAAGACGGTTGCCCCCGGGCTTTTAATCATGGTCTGGTCGTGCGATCTCCAAAAGCCGGAGCTCGCCGCAACCCCGTTCATGGTCGCGCAGGCCGCCGCGGCGCTTGACCTGCAAGTCGAGATGCTGTTTACCGCGCAGGCCGTGCAATGGTTGTTTTTAGAACACGGCGACAGATTAATCGGCTTCGGTCCGCAACGTCTGTCAGTACGTCACTATCTTGAGGCCGCGGCGGATGTCGGAATCGAGATCCGCGCCTGCAGCCAGGCCATGCACGCTCTGGGATGCCGCAGCGACACGCTGGCGCCGCAATGCGCGGGATTGGGCGGTATAGTCGCATTCATCGAACGCGGCCAGGATCCGGCGTGGCGCGCTTTGGTATTTTAATTGTGACTATTCAGAGGGGCGTTCTTCAGCGTTGCGCTGCTTTCTCCATGGCAAGTCGTATCTCCTCTTCATGCAAAGGTGTGTTCTCAAAAGCATCGAAAATCATCTTAATTGCTGAATCGATATCATCATGAATGCCGAAATGAAAGAATATTTTTTCATTTGCCATCGAAATATTAGATGTCGATGGCGTAAGTTTCTCCGAAGAAATAACCCAATTGAATATACAGATCGCTGGCTCGGCCTCGATTACTCCCCATTATTATCATGTCGGCGAGGCAACCTGCAGCGCGCACCGAAGCCGCATAGGATGCGATGCAGCATCGAAACACGATAGTCGAATTTGCTCTCGTATGCGCACGCCGTTCGTCCAATTCCAATATCGCTTATTATCTGATGCCGTCTCCACAATTTGCAAAATTCACATTTTCGCGGAAGATAGAATGCCAGATCAAGATACAGTTCTTATTTTGCAGGGCGGCGGTGCGCTGGGCGCGTACCAGGCAGGGGTGTACCAGGGCCTGATGGAACATCACACGCCGATCGATTGGGTGATCGGGACTTCTATCGGCGCGATCAATTGCGCGCTAATTGCGGGGAACCCGCCGGCATCACGCTTGTCCAATTTGCGGGCGTTTTGGGAAAGCCTGGCTCCCGCAGCCGCTCCAACCTTGTGGCCCGGCATGAAACCGTGGATAAGCCTCCCCCATGCGGCGAGTACCGTCGGGATATTGCTTAACGGAGTGGATGGTTTTTTCAAGCCGCGTTTCGGTGCGAGTTGGGACATCAATGCCAAAGTGCCGTTGGGGCAGGCAGGGTTTTACGACACTTCGCCGCTTAAAGCAACGCTGGAGAAATTTGTCGACTTCGACTACTTGAACAGCGGGGCGATGCGCGTCAGCGTCTGCGCAGTCGATATCGATGACGGTCAAAGTGTGGTATTCGACAGCAAAAAGCAAAAGATCCGCGCTGAACATATCATGGCCAGCGGGGCATTGCCACCGGGGTTTCCGCCGGTCGAGATTGACGGCCGCGCGTATTGGGACGGCGGCGTGTATTCGAATTCGCCGTTGGACGTGTTTCTGGAAGACGACGATAAGCGCGACGCGTTGTGTTTCATGGTGGATTTATGGGACCCTACGGAGACTCGCCCACAGTCGATTTCTGAAGCGTTGGCCCGCTACAAAAGTATTCAATATGCGAGTCGTTCGACCGAACAACTGTTGATGCATCAGAAGATTCAAGACATGCAGCGCGCGATACGCGTATTGACCGAAAATCTGAGTCCTGCCGCGCGCAAAAAAGAAGAGTTGAAGCCGTTGATGCGGATGGGGTGCGATCACACGATTAATGTCGTTCATCTGATTATGAAGGCATTACCCGGCGATCACTTTTTCAAGGATATCGATTTTAGCGAGGAAACGATAGCGATGCGTTGGCAAACCGGCATTCATGACTGCCATCGCGCGCTCAGGCATAAGGCATGGCTGCTGCCGTTGCCACCGCATGCAGGGCTGATTATTCACGAACTTCCACAGGAGTAGGGGTTGCCATGACCGAAGATGAAGTCCGGCGCAATGCGTTTGCGATGCCTATCAACAATCCGGCTTTTCCGCCGGGCCCATATCGGTTCATCAATCGCGAATACATGATCATTACGTATCGGACCGACCCCACGCTACTGCAAAAGATCATTCCGGCGCCGCTTAAAATGACCGAGCCGGTGGTCAAGTATGAATTCATCAATATGCCTGACTCGACCGGCTTCGGGCGCTATTGCGAGTCGGGCCAAGTGATTCCGGTCACGCTGGACGGCGTTGCCGGCGGCTATGTGCACAGCATGTACTTGAACGATCATCCGCCGATTGCCGCCGGGCGCGAGCTGTGGGGCTTCCCGAAGAAGTTGGGCGAACCGGAGTTGCGGGTCCACAAAGACACGCTGATTGGAACGCTCGACTATAGCGATTTCAGGGTGGCGACCGGCACCATGGGTTTCAAGCACAAAACGCTGGATGCGGGGACGGTCAAGAAATCGATGGAAACGCCGAGCTTTCTGCTGAAAGTGATTCCGCACGTCGACGGTTCGCCGCGCATCTGCGANNATTGTGATCAAGGGCGCCTGGAGCGGGCCGGGCGCTCTGGAATTGAATCCGCATGCGCTGGCGCCAGTCGCTGGGCTCCCGGTGCTGGAAGTTTTATCCGCAGTACATATTTTGGCCGATCTGACCTTGCCTTATGGAACGGTCGCCTACGATTACCTGAACCAATCGACATAGAGGACAACATCATGCTACTTCAAAATAAGGTCGCACTTATTACCGGGGCCGCCAGCGGTATCGGCAAGGAAATCGCTTTCGAATATGCGCGTCAAGGCGCAAAAGTCGTCATCGCCGACTTGGCGCTCGACGCGGCAACCGCAGCGGCGAATGAGATTGTCAAGGCCGGCGGGGTCGCGATGGCAGTGGCGATGAACGTGACCGATGAAGCGCAGGTCGACAAGGGTGTGGCCGATGCGGTGGCGGCATTCGGCGGCATAGACGTNNTCTCATCAGCAATGCCGGCATTCAAATCATCAGTCCTATCGTCGATTTGAGCCTGGACAACTGGAAGAAAATGATCGCGATCCATCTGGATGGCGCATTCCTGACTACCCGCGCCTGCATGCGCGCGATGATCGCCGCCGGCAAAGGCGGCTCGGTGATCTATATGGGTTCGGTCCATTCGCATGAAGCGTCGCCGTTGAAGGCGCCTTATGTCGCGGCCAAACACGGTCTACTCGGCTTGGCAAAGGTGGTTGCCAAGGAGGGCGCAAAGGATAAGATCCGCGCCAACGTGATTTGCCCGGGTTTTGTGCGGACGCCGTTGGTCGACAAGCAAATTCCCGAACAGGCGAAGGAATTGGGCATCAGCGAGGCCGACGTGATCAAGAATGTGATGTTGAAAGATACGGTCGACGGAGAATTCACGACCGTGCAGGACGTCGCCCAAACCGCGATTTTCCTGGCATCGTTCGGATCGAATGCATTGACCGGACAATCGATTATCGTCAGTCACGGCTGGTGCATGCAGTAGCGTGTTCGGCAGCCGGTTCTTCAGACATTTTTAGTCTTGCTGCCGACGCCGCCGAAAAGCCGGGACCGCAGAATATACTGAGAATTCATGCGACCAGTTCAACCGGATGAACCGGGATAATATCTTTCCCGATTCTTCTTTTTTCTACCTACCAGAAAGGAATCAACTATGGCAAATAAAATCACTCCTAGCCGGCGTCAATTCATCAAGATCGGCGGCGCAACAATGGCTGCGATACCGCTGATGATCTTGGCCGACAAGGCCGCTGCGGCGACCAACGCGGGGATGCGTACCGCGATGAAGTATCAGGACACTCCCAATGCCGGGAAGGCATGTGCCGACTGCATGCAATTCATTCCAGGTAAAACGGCTGCAGGGCCGGGCGGGTGCAAGCTGTTCCCGGGCGATACAGAAATATCGCCAAAAGGTTATTGCGTTGCGTGGACTGCCAAGCCGAAGTGAGCTTCTCCCTGTTCGCGCCTATCGGCGGCATAAGCCGCCGATAGGCGCGGTGCATTGGCCTGTCGTGCAGTGCAGGGGATCAATGACCATCTTATAGCGCCGCAGTTTCCGTAAGCGTGCGGTAGCCACATCCGGTATCGTCCGGCCGGCCACGCCGGCCGCTTTCCGCGATCTTGGCACATCCAGTTCGTCGTTCTACCCCCAAGCTCCATGCGTCGCCCACGTTCCGATTTACCGAGAGGTCCTGATGAAACCTGTAAATAGATTAAATCCCAAAGGCTTGCGCATCGTCCTGGTGTTGCAAGGCGGCGGCGCGCTCGGCGCCTATCAGGCGGGCGTCTATCAGGCACTGCACGAACACGATCTGGTGCCGGACTGGATCGTCGGTACATCGATCGGCGCCATCAATGCCGCTATCCTTGCCGGCAACCGCAAGGCCACGCGGTTGCAATGCCTGAAGCAGTTTTGGGATCGGGTAGCGCATCAGGACGGCATCGATTTGGAGCGGATACCGGATGCGCAGCGGCGCTCCAACATCTGGTTGTCCACCCTCGATACCGTTCTGCGCGGCGTGCCCGGCTTCTTCACGCCGCGCATGTTCAGCTTGTTTCCGGCAGGCGTGGCGGTGCCGCCGGAAACGGCAAGTTTTTACGATACGACTGCCTTGGCCGACACCCTCGACGAGCTAGTCGATTTCGAATATTTGAAAGCGCCTGGCGGCATACGTTTGACCGTCAATGCGATGAAGGTGACAACCGGCGAGTTGGTTCGTTTCGACAGCACGAAGCAGACCATGAACGCAGACCACGTGCGCGCCAGCGGCGCGTTGCCGCCGGGTTTCCCGCCGGTGCGCATCGACGGCGAACTATACTGGGATGGCGGCCTGTATTCAAATACGCCGCTGCAGACCGTGCTGGACGATGTGCCGCATGTCGATTCGTTGTGTTTCATGGTCGATTTATGGAGCGCCGAAGGACCGGAGCCGACGACGCTTGATGAGGTGCAGACGCGGGAAAAAGACGTTACTTTCGCCTCGCGCTCGAAGCGTCACATCGAAGACTATCTCCGTACCCACAATTTACAGCACAAATTACGCGAGTTCTATGCGTTATTGCCGGAGTATGCGAAGACCGACGCCGGGGTGGCCGAATTGGCCGCGCTCGGATGCGACAGTACCATGCATATCGTCCGGTTGCCATACGCGGGGCGCGATTGGCACATGGCTTCCAAGGACATCAATTTTTCCAAGGGCTCGATTGCATGGCGCTGGGATCAGGGTTATCAAGACGCGCTGCGCGCCATTGAACACGCCGGCTGGCTCACGGCCGTCTCGGAACAGACGGGTCTGGTGCTATATGATCTGCCGCCGCTCGCCAAAAGGCAGCGCGGGGCAGACAGTGGAGTGCCGGCGGTTGCGCGTATATAGCGTTATTGCGTGTGCCGGCCATATTGCGCGGATATTGTCTTTGCCGCCTTCCCAGGAATTTTGGCGTCGGACACAAAGGTTATAATTGTTATAATTAGGCTGCGCGATAACGCGAAATTCCATACTTTTTCCGGTTTTCATGATGAATCTAGAGGATCTTTTCGATCAGCCGTTCGGCGCCATCTCCGATCTTGTCCGATACCACGCCGAGCAGCGGCCGGAACATGCGGCCGTGATTCAGGATGAACGCAGGCTGGATTACGCGGCATTCGATCTGCTGGTCGACCGGGTCGCCGCCACTTTGCAACGCGACGGATTGCGGCCGGGAGACGTATTGGCGATTTGCGCAGCAACGTCGATTGAGTATGCCGCGGTATTTCTGGGC
>PKWO01000149.1 GCA_003132085.1 Oxalobacteraceae bacterium
CAAGTCGCCTGTGCGCGACGCGTTGATGCGCCTTGAACGTGAAGGGCTGGTCATTACGATGCCGCGGCAGGGTTATCGCGTGGCGCCGATATCGCTCACCGATGTGCAAGACATGTTCCACTTGCGGTCCGCCTTGGAGCGCGCCTGCATGGAGCGCATCGTGCAGCAGGCAAGCGATGCTCAACTGGAAACGCTGGAGCAATTCCGCCGCTTCGACGCTGACGCATGGAGCGGCGAGTTTGTCGCCTACAACCGTGCGTTTCACCGCACCTTTGCAGAACTTGCGAACAATGCACGGATACGGGACCAGCTTGGCGATCTGATCGATCAAATGGAGCGCGTGGTGCACGTGAGCGTGAGCAATGTCAAAAAAGGCAATCCCGCGCCGCTGGTCGATGAGCATTGCCGGATTATCGATGCGCTGCAAGAGCGCAAGCAGAAGCGTGCGGAGAGCCTGGTCGAGCGACATGTCTCTGCCGCCGCGAAACGGGTCAACGATGCGATTTCGCGCTTCGTTATCGTCGGTTAATTTTGTTTTAAATTTCGAGAGGAATGAAGATGTCGAGTATTTTGAAGAGCAGCGAGTCCGGCGTGGTCCAGGTTCCCTTACACGGGCTGTTCATTGACGGTCGCGAAGTGCCGGCAACGCGCCCGGATTTGCTGGATGTCGTCAATCCAGCTACCGGCGCATTGTTGGCGCAGATCAGTCATGCCAGTGATGCGGACGTCGACGCCGCGGTGCGTAGCGCCGGCACTGCATTCGAGAGCGTTGCGTGGGGCGGCATGTCCAACCGCACGCGCGCCAAGCTGGTCAACAAACTGGCCGACGTGTTTGAGGCCAACCTCGAAGAAATTTACCATCTCGAGACGCTCAACAACGGTCGTTCGTTGAATGAAACCCGCGCGCAGGTGTCTCGGCTCCCCGATTTTCTTCGTTATAACGCAGGGTTGGCGATCGCCCGCCGCGACTCCGTGATTCCGGTCGACGGCAATTATCTGAACTACACGCTGCGCACCCCGATTGGCGTGGTCGGCAATTCAACGCCGTTCAATCATCCGCTGATGATCATGATGAAGAGCCTGGCGCCCACGCTCGCATCGGGCTGTACCACTGTCGTCAAGCCTTCCGAGTACACGCCACTGACAACCCTGCGTCTGGCGGCCCTATTTGTTGAAGCCGGTCTGCCGCCGGGCGTTTTCAACGTCATTACCGGTCTCGGGCCGACAACAGGACGTGCGCTGGCCGAGCATCCTGGTCTTGCAAAGTGGGTCTTAACCGGCGGCACCGAAGCGGGACGCATCACCGGTAGCCTTGCGGGCAGCAACTTTGCACACCAGACTCTGGAATTGGGCGGTAAAACCCCCGTGTTGGTTTTTGATGATTTCAACGTGGATCAGGCAGTCAACTACGCGGCTTTCGGCGCCTTTATCGGTGCCGGCCAGACCTGCATTTGCGGTAGCCGTCAAATCGTGCAGGAAAAAGTGTACGACGAGTTCGTTGAAAAACTCGCGGCCAAGGCCAAGACAATTCGTATCGGTAATCCGATCGACCCGTCGGTCCAGTTGGGCCCGGTGGTGTCGGCGCGTCAGCAGCAGCGCGTGTTGAATTACATCAGGATTGGACTCGAAGAAGACAAGGCGCGTCTGGTTGCGGGGGGGCGCATTCCTACCGACCCGGCACTGCAAAACGGCTTTTTCGTGGAGCCGACGGTGTTTGCGGACGTGACGGCCGATATGCGCATCTTCCAGGAAGAAGTCTTTGGGCCGTTTGTTTCGGTGACCAAATTCTCGACGGAAGAAGAAGGTTTGGCTCTCGCCAACAATTCGCCGTTCGGCCTGGCCGGCGCGATCCGCACCAATGACATTACGCGAGCCCATCGGGTCGCGGCTCGCCTGAAATGCGGCATTGTCTGGATCAACGATCACCATCGTCTGGATCCCGCATCGCCCTGGGGCGGCGTCAAGGACTCCGGTATCGGACGCGAGTGCGGTACCGAGTCGTTCGATCAGCATTTCGAAACAAAAAGCGTGATGGTTCGCATGGATGATACGCCGTTCGACTGGTACAAGGACACCGCCAGCCAGCCGCGCCTGAATTAATCAAGCAGTTTGTTTGCATGGCTCTTGCGTCGTCAGGAGCATGCAAGCACGATGCGTTGCAAACAGCCATATGCCCTACCCTGCGGCGTTTGGCATTTCCGATACATAACAATAAAAATTGTATACTAAAGGAGACAAAATGAGTAACAGTGTCAATGCAGGGGCCCGGCTCGATCGGCTACCTATATCTTCGTTTCACCGCCGTGTCATGATGCTGATCGGCATAGGAATGTTCTTCGACGGTTTCGACATCTACATCGCCGCAACCGTCTTGGGTTCGACATTGCACAGCGGGTTTTCAACGCTTGCGCAAAACGCGCTGTTCGTTTCCTCCACCTTCGTGGGCATGATGCTCGGTTCCTTTATGACCGGCTTTCTTGGCGACCGTCTCGGCCGGCGATTTACGTATCAATTCAATCTGCTGTTGTTCGGCGGCGCGTCCATTCTCGCTGCATTCGCGCCGAACATGACCGTGCTGATCCTGTTGCGCCTGGTCATGGGCATCGGACTCGGGGCAGAGAACGTGGTCGGCTATTCTACGTTGACTGAATTCGCCCCGGCGCGGGTGCGTGGGAAATGGCTGGGCGGCATGGCGGTTTTCGTTGTGAGCGGATTGCCGGTTGCTGCATTGATAGGCACTTACGTCATCCCCGCATTCACTTGGCGCGCCATGTTTATCCTGGGCGGCGTGGGCGGGCTGGTGGTATGGTACTTGCGCAAATCGCTGCCGGAATCGCCCCGCTGGCTGGAATCGGTAGGACGCACCGAAGAGGCCGAAGCCCTGCTGCAAAAGATCGAAGCGGAATCTGCAGGCGGAAAACCGCTACCCGCGCCGGCGCCGCCGGCGGCGGTTGCGCCGTCACGCAGCCTGTCTAGTCTGTGGAGCCCGGCGCTTCTGCCGCGCATGTTTGTCGGCTGCGTCGCGCTCATCGTGATCAATACGCTGCTTTACGGATTCATTACATGGCTCCCCACTTTCTTCGTCAAGCAGGGCTTGACCATTGCGACGTCATTCCAATATTCGATGCTCATGTCGATCGGCGCGCCGGTCGGTGCGGCCATCGGCGCACTGACCGCCGACCGCTGGGGACGCAAGCCCACCATCACCATTTCGGCGTTGCTGGCAATCGCATTCGGCTTCATCTACCCGTTTGTCAGCGATCCGGTCATGCTGCCGGTAATCGGCTTCGCGCTAACCGTGCCTATCTACGTGTTAGTGGCATTGCTCTTCGCTATTTACATTCCTGAACTCTTTCCAACCGAAGTGCGGCTGCGCGCGTCCGGCATTTGCAATACTTTCGGCCGTGGCGCCACCGTGGTTACCCCGTTCCTGGTAGTCTGGTTGTTCAGCAACTTCGGCATTCGCGGGGTCCTGTCGTTGATGATCGGTCTATTGATTGCGCTGGTGGCAGTTGTACTCGTGTTCGGCGTGGAATCCGGCAAGCGCAGCCTGGAACAGATGGAAGAAGATCGCCTATTAGCTGTTCGTTTAAGAAAGGCATGACATGAGCATCTCAATGAAAAAAGAGCCGATGTTCCGGGAAGTGACTGTTTCCGTTGAAGGCCATCGTGTGAGTGCGCGCACCAGCGGGGACGGCCCCCCGATTGTGCTATTCCATTCGCTGCTCGCCGACGATACGAGTTTTGACCGAATCGCCGAGCCGCTGTTGCAAAGCCATCAGGTGATCATTCTGAATCTGCCCGGATTCGGCTCGTCGGATCGCGTCGATGGCGGACTGGAAGCAGTGGCCGATCGCGTGGCTGCAGCAGTCAAATGCATGGAATTCAAGCAGTTGCCGATTTTCCTGGGCAACGGTTATGGCGGCTTTGTCGCATTGATGGCCGCAATCCGCCATCCCGGTATTGCCGAACGCCTGGTGCTCGCCGACTGCGGCGCGGCATTTTCAGAGCCTGGGCGCGCCGCTTTTCGAGGCATGTCGGCCGGAGCGAAAGAAAAGGGACTGGCCGGCATTGCCGACGTGGCAATGCGCCGCCTTTTCTCTCCAAAATACCAGTCCGAGAATCCTGGGCTGATCGAGGAACGCCGCAAGCGGTTTATAGCCATGGATCCGCAGACCTTCCACAATGCCTGCGCCGCATTGGCGGCCCTTGACCTTCGCGGGGATCTTGCGTCGGTTACTGTGCCGGTGCTGGTGCTGGTCGGTGAGCACGATGAAGCAACGCCTCCGCCCATGTCGCAAGAACTGGCGGCGGGGCTGCCGAATGCCGAGTTGCAGATACTTTCCGGCTGTGCCCACGTTCCGCAACTGCAGGAACCGCTGCTTTTCATGTCTGCCATCAGGCAGTTTATCGGCCAGAAACTCAACTAGTTGGCGTTGATCGAGAGCGTTCGCGCCGATGTCGGCGCGAACAGGTAACATCAGATGTTGACCTGCATGCGGTCAAGTACGGAAAAACTAATTTCATAGGAGTATTCATGGGCAATTCGTCCGTAAAACGTATCGAACACTATATCGACGGTCGTATCGTCGCCTCCAACAGCGAACGGCGGCAAGACGTGTTCGATCCGGCAACCGGCGCAGTGTCGGCGCAAGTTTCCTTAGCCAGCGTCGACGAAGTCAATGCAGCAGTCGCGTCCGCCAGTGCAGCGGCGCCGGCTTGGGCCAATATGGCGCCGCTGAAGCGTGCGCGCATCTTGTCCAAATTCAAGGGTTTGATCGAAAAGCATCACACCGATCTGGCCACCGCGATTACCCGCGAGCATGGCAAGGTATTATCCGACGCCATGGGAGAGGTAACCCGCGGTCTGGAGATCGTCGAATTCGCGTGCGGAATTCCGCAACTGCTGAAAACGCAATTCACCGACAACATCGGCGGCGGCATCGACAACTGGCAATTGCGGCAGCCATTAGGCGTCACGGCAGGGATCACTCCGTTCAATTTTCCGGTGATGGTGCCGCTATGGATGGCGCCGATGGCGATTGCCACCGGTAATACCTTTATTCTCAAACCGTCCGAGCGCGATCCGTCGCCATCGCTGATAATGGCCGACCTGCTGAAGCAGGCGGGTTTGCCAGACGGCGTGTTCAATGTGGTGCAAGGCGACAAGATCGCGGTAGACGCACTGTTGCATCATCCGGACGTGAAGGCTATTTCCTTTGTCGGCTCGACCCCGATTGCCGAATACATTTATACCGAAGGCACGCGGCGCAAGGGCGCTTACCCGTTGCGCGTGCAGGCGCTGGGCGGCGCGAAAAACCACCTCGTTGTCATGCCGGACGCCAATCTCGATCAAGCGGTCGATGCGCTGATCGGCGCCGCATACGGCTCGGCCGGCGAGCGCTGCATGGCCATTTCAGTGGCGGTTGCAGTCGGTAGCGTTGCCGACAAATTGGTCGACGCATTGATTCCTCGCGTGAAAGCGCTGAAAATCAAAAACGGCATGGAAGCCGATGCCGAAATGGGGCCTGTCGTAACCGCAATACATAAGGCAAAAATCGAAGGCTACATCGCGGAAGGCGTGCGGGCGGGCGCCAAGCTTCTGGTGGATGGACGCGGCTTAAAAGTGGATGGCCACGAAAACGGGTTCTTCCTCGGCGGCACATTGTTCGATCATGTCACGCCGGACATGAAGATACATCAGGAAGAAATTTTCGGCCCGGTGCTATGCATCGTGCGGGTGCCCGATCTGGCTGCAGCGGTGAAACTGATCAATGCGCATGAATTCGGCAACGGCGTGGCGCTGTTCACGTCCGACGGCAACACCGCACGCGAATTTTCGCGCCGCATCGAAGTCGGGATGGTCGGCGTCAATGTGCCGATTCCGGTACCGATGGCCTGGCATTCCTTTGGCGGCTGGAAGCGCTCGTTGTTTGGCGATACGCATATTTATGGCGAAGAAGGCATCCGCTTTTACACGCGTTACAAGTCGATCATGCAGCGTTGGCCGCAGTCGATCGACAAAGGCGCCGAATTCACCATGCCGGTCGCAAAATAACCGGAAAGAGACAAAGCGAAACGACGAACAATAACGAACAAGATGTTGGTGGCCCCCAATGCCGATTCAACCCAGGTTGATGGCTTGATCCGGAAGTCGGAAAATCTGCGGTCTCGCCGCAGTTTTCCAAGGCATCCGGCTTGATTGCCGCGAGCGGCGTGGCGACAGCCGGCATGCTTCAGGCTGCCGCTGCGGCCGAGCCGGCGGGTCAAGGATTGAAGCTGCCTGCCGAATTCGGCTTGGCGACGACGCAAGCACCGGCCGAAATTCCACAATTGCCGTGGCTTCCGCACTCCTTGCCGGCTTTGCTTCCATCCCGCAGGAATTTCCTGGCTAAACCGACGATCACGGCGGCGGCCTCGATTGGCGGCGTTCCTGCCGCGTGTATATTCGAGACGCAGATGCGATCCGATTCTACCGTCTTCCCGACAACCGGGCTGCACACTATATAGCAACTCAGGCTTTCCGATTGCCCCAGCCCCGGGCGCTCACCGATAAGGATAATGACGACCTGCGCCCCCAAAATTTCCCCCAGGTGGTCTTGCACCTTGACGCGGCCATGACGGATGAAAACCGGTGTGCCAAGTTCGATTCCGGCGTTTTCCAAGCCCTTGAGCAGCGGCGGAACAATATCATCGAAGTTCGCCACCACGGCATCGGTCGACAAGCCATCGGAAACGATGACCTGCACCTGGGGATACATTTTGCAACGGCCAAGCGCAAGCTGCACGCTCTCGTCCGACAGACGGCGGCCCAGATCGGGCCGCGTCAGATACTGATTCTTCTCGGTCACCTGCGTGCGCAATTCCAGCAATTTCGACTGTTACACCCAGCCCGGCGGAAAGTCCTTGAGCACCGTGTCCTTCGAGCGCGAATGATCGGCCAGAAAACGCAGCAATGTCGTCGTCGCCGGACGCAAACCGGCGCGCCCGACTGCGACGCGCGCGGCGGTGCTATTGACGAGGTGTTGCAATACCTCAACCCGTTTAGGTGCTGCGACGCCAATCGTCCGGCGAAATTCGTGCCCGCTCAAATCGGGTAAAGGCTCGGTATCATGATACGCCTGTTGCGGGCAGGTACCTGCTGCCGCATCATGTTCGCGGCCGATCCCGGAGGCCTTCGAATCGCTATTGTCCTGATCCATATTCGATTCCGTTAAAAGAACAACGATGCGTCACCGGCTTTGCTTGTCAGGCGTCCGTCTTCCATCACGCCATGCTTCTCCAGCCACTGTTCAAATTCCGCTGCCGGGCGCAGGTTCAGCAAGCGTCGCACGGTGGCAAGGTCGTGAAACGAAAGGGTCTGGTAGTTCAGCATGATGTCGTCGNNCTTCGGCGTGATTGGTGTAGCAGCAATCGCACCCCATCGACAGGCCGGACAACTTCCCCATGAAGTGATCTTCCAGTCCGGCGCGGATAATTTGACGGTCGTTGTAAAGGTATTCGGGACCGATGAATCCGACCACCGTATTGACCATGAACGGGTCCCATCGCGCGGCCAGGCCGTAATTGCGTGCCTCCATGGTCATCTGGTCCGCGCCATTGTGCGCGTTGGCCGACAATGCCGAGCCCTGCCCTGTTTCGAAATACATGACATGCGGCCCCGCGTTGCGATTGTAGTGTCGGGCGATCTCATAAGCCTCATCGATCAGCTCGATGGAAATGCCATACTCTTTCAATCCCTTTTCGCTGCCGCACAGGCTTTGGAAAATCAGCCCGGCCGGTGCGCCCTGGCGTATCGCTTCCATTTGCGTGGTCATATGTGCCAGCACGCAGCCCTGGGTTGGAATCGCATACTGATCGATGACCTCGTAAATTTGCCCCAGCAAGCGTTTGCAGCTTTCGACGTTATCGGTAACCGGGTTGATGCCGATCAGCGCGTCGCCCGCGCCAAACGACAAGCCTTCGAAAATCTGCGCCCGAATGCTTTGGAGATCGTCGCGCGTATCGTTCGGTTGCAGGCGGCTGCAGAATGTGCCGGGCGCTCCTAGCGTGGAATTGGCTGATTTGATCACGGGGATTCTCTTTGCGCCGTAAATCAAATCCGCATTGGAGCAAATTTTGGCGACAGCCGCCACCATTTCGGAAGTCATGCCCTTGCGCGCAAACTCAATCTCGCTCAACGACGTTTCATCGCTCAACAACCATTCGCGCAGTTCGCCGACCGTCCAATTTTGTATCCGCGCGTAAGCCGTTCCGTTGACCGCATCCTGAATCACTCGGGTGACCGAATCCTCCTCATAGGGAACTACCGGGTTATTGCGCAAATCCGCGAGCGTAATTTGACTCAGCACATACTTGGCGGCGACGCGCTCCTTGGCGGTTTGCGCCGCAATACCGGCCATGATGTCGCCCGAACGCGTGTCGCTCGCCTTCGCCAAAACGTCTTTGACATCGGCAAAGCGGTAAAATTCTTTAAACAGATGCGTGGTCAACTTCATTTGCTGAAACCTTATGATGAAAAAGCCAATGACTTTATAGTGAGCGGTACCACCGTATTACTAAACATGGCCCTGCCAATATCGATATAGTCCCATTCGCGGATTTCCACTTCATCGATCACAACCAGTTCGCGCGCCTTCATAAAGGGTTGCAATTCCATACCCAGCGCCATGCCGAAATCCTGCCTGGCAACCACGATCAGCGGATGGGTACCGTTTGCGCAATCGTCCATGAATAAACGCAGCGCCGATACGCAAAACAGGACCGAGCGGTAATTCACCGTCAATTCGGACGGAACCGCCAGCGCGTAACAGTCCTCATCGAGCGCAATATCCTGTATCCGCGCGCTGGCTTTCCACGCGCCAGCCAAACTCGCAGGATCATCGATTGCGCTTCCCAAGGGCTGCAACACGGGCACATTGCGTATCGGCAGCGCCTCGAAATTCAACCATATCGTGCTGCCGGAGAGCGACAGCGTATGCGCGCCCGCGCCGATCACCGTCGCCCGCAAGGTATGCTTCGGTTCCTTTACCGGCATCTCCCGCAACCTCGGGTGTTGGCGCAGCGCGGCAGCCAACTGCGGCCCGACGTCGCCAAAATCCTGTTCTTTCGCGTCCGCCCGGAAATAACACTCGCCGACCCCGCCGGAGAGGAACACAGCATCCAGACCGCGATGCGCTTGCAACCCGGGCGTCTGCAGCAGCGCGCGGGCGAGATCGGAAATCTTGCCTTCAATCATTTCCACGATCAAATCGGCCATCTGCTTGACCACGACGCCAATGTGCGAAGCCTCCAAGCTGTCCGGCATCGTCGGGAAGCAGGCTGCCAGTATCGTCCTTGCAGGGCCGTGCAGACGGCTGACTTCGCCATGCCGGACGATCTCGATCAAATGCCCTCCGACATTGAGGCAAGCCGTGTCCACCAGTTTCCCGTTCTCAAAAACCGCGTAATTGGAGGTTCCGCCGCCGATGTCAATATTCAAAACCCGCAGGGAATGCTGGCGCGAATATTCCGCCGCGCCCGACCCATGCCCGGCGATGACCGACTCCAGATGCGGCCCCGCTGTTGCCACCACGAAATCCCCAAGTTGTTCCGCGAGTTTCATGACCACCCTGCGTGCATTCTGCGCTTTCAAGGTCTCCCCTGTCACGATAATCGCCCCGGTTTCCACGTCGCCAATCGCCACGCCCGCCGCGTCATATTGCGAAACAATGAAATTTTTCAGTTCCGGCCCACGAATATTTCCCTCGAAATCAATCGGCGTAAAAATCACGGGGCTGACGTAGCTGACTTCCCGGCGCGAAAATTCATAGCGCGGCACCTCGGAATCCGCCGCCGCGTTAACCAGTTCCAGTTGCGAGAAAATGACCTGAGTAGTCGTGGTGCCGACGTCGATTCCAACGCTCTTGATCACTTTCGAAGTCATATCCACCTTTCCCAAGCGGGAAACGCGACAACGCCAGACATCCCCTCAAACGTTGTCAATAACCGACTCGGACTTTAACAGCATCGCCGACTCGATCAGGGCATCGAGCGGAGCCGCCTCGCGTTGATGTTGCGTCGAATAGAAATACAGGTAGCCAAGGAATAGGAATCCACAGAAAATCGCTGCCATCAATGGATTGAAATAAATCATCGTGCCCATGCAAACCAACGCCGAAAACAATGCGAAGACAGGGAAATACGGGTAAAAGGGCGCGCTATAGCTGCGTTCCATCGTCGGCTCGGTCCGGCGCAATTTGAACAGCGCCAGCATGCTGATAATGTACATCATAATCGCCCCGAAAACCGACATCGTGACTATGTTCGCAGTCAATGTCTGCCCGCCGATGGTGATCAGCTCGTCGCTATAGATCGCGGCGATTCCAACTGCCCCGCCAGCCAAGATAGCCCGGTGCGGCGTTTTGAAACGGGGATGCACC
>PKWO01000309.1 GCA_003132085.1 Oxalobacteraceae bacterium
GGATCTCGAGGAAATCGATGATCTCCTCGACCGCCTCGCGGTGCCGCAACTCCTCGCGCTCGGCCGAGGGCAGGCGAAATGCCTGCGCCAGCATCCCGGATTTCATGCGCAGGTTGCGGCCGGTCATGATGTTGTCGAGCACGGTCATGCCCTTGAACAACGCGATGTTTTGAAAAGTGCGGGCGATGCCTTGATGCGCGACCCGGGTCGGATTCATCGCATGTCGTTTCTCGCCATGGAACACGATGCTGCCTTGCTGGGGGTGATAAACGCCGTTGATCACGTTGAGCATCGAACTCTTGCCGGCGCCGTTGGGTCCGATAATCGCGCGAATTTCATGTTGACGCACGTTGAAGGAAATGTCGGCGAGTGCGCGCACACCGCCGAAAGACAGCGAGATCCCCTGCAGATCCAGAATTACGTCACCGATTTTGCGATTGTCTGCCATGTTGTCCGTCTTGTCGCTCATGCCGCTCATGCCGCTTTTTGCATCGCGGCAAACGTCTTCACCTCGCGGATTTTCAAATCCGCGCAGACCATGCCCTGCCGCCCGTCTTCGAATTTCACCTGAGTCTCGATGTACTGCGAGGTCTTGCCGCCATACAGCGCGTCGATCAATACCGCATACTTGTCGGCGATGAAGCTTCTTCTTACCTTGCGGGTGCGGGTCAGCTCGTCGTCGTCGGGATCGAGTTCCTTGTGCAGCACCNNCAAAAAGCGGCAGATTTGAGAGCCGGCCAGCAATGCATCCCGTGCCAGGTCGGCATTCACTTTCTCTATGCACTCGCGGACCAGGTCATACACCGCCGCTTGCGCGGCGAGGTCGGTATAACCGCCGTAGGAGATGCCGCGTCGTTCGGCCCAATTGCCGACCGCGTCCATGTCGATATTAATGAATGCCGTGCATTGCCGACGACCGTTGCCGAACGCAACGGCCTCCTTGATGAACGGGAAAAACTTCAGCTTGTTTTCGATGTATTTGGGGGCGAACAACATCCCGTCCGCCATCTTGCCGACATCGTTGGCGCGATCGATGATTTTGAGATGACCGTCTTGGTCGAAGAAGCCCGCATCGCCTGTATGAAAGTAACCGGCGGCATCAATTGCTTCGGCGGTGGCCTCGGGGCGCTTGAAATACCCCTGCATCAGTCCGGGAGAGCGCACCAGCACCTCGCCGCCGGCGGCAATTTTCACCTCCACGCCGGGCATCGGCCGGCCCACCGTGTCAAGCCGGACATCCCCGGATGCCTGCATGCACACGGTAACGCAGGTTTCGGTCATCCCGTATAGCTGCTTCAGGTTGATGCCGATCGAACGATAGAAATCGAACAAGTCCGGGCCGATCGCTTCGCCGCCGGTATACGCAACCCGCACGCGCGACAGGCCAAGCACATTTTTTAGCGGCCCATACACTGCCAACTCGCCGAGCGCATACAGCAGGCGGTCGCTCCAGCGAATCCCGCCGCGGCCGTCGAGAATGCGCAAGCCGACCCGTCTTGCCACCGACATGAATGCATGGAACATCTTGCGCTTGATCCAGCTCGCGTCTTCGATCCTGATCATGACTTGCGTGAGGATATTTTCATAGACGCGCGGCGGTCCGAAATAGTAAGTCGGACCGATTTCACGCAAGTCGGTCATCACGGTTTGCGGCGATTCGGGACAATTCAGGCACAGCCCGGTCAGCATGGACTGCGCGAACGAATACAGAAAATCGCCAACCCAGGCGAGCGGCAGGTAGCACAGAATGTTGTCGCGCTCATCCAGATGGTCGAATGCAACCAGCGTCGCCGCAGTGGCAATCATCGCTTGGTGGCTATGGCATACGCCTTTCGGCTTGCCGGTCGTTCCCGAGGTGTACAGGATGATGGCAGTGTCTTGCGGCGTGCCCGCGTTGACCTCCTGCATGAAAAAATCGGGATGCGCATGATCGTAGGCGCGGCCGATTTCCTGTACGCTGGCGTAGGAATGGAGTTCAGGCTGCGCATAGTGCCGCAAGCCGCGCTCGTAGTCGACGATGATATGTGAAATGCGCGGCAGGCTCTGCTTGATGTCGAATAACTTGTCGACTTGTTCCTGGTCTTCCACCACGACGAAGTCGATCTCGGCGTCGTCCAATACGTACGACATATCGCTTGCCGGGGCGTCTTGATACAACGGAACCGGTACGCCGCCCAGGCATTGCGCGGCCGCCATGGCCCAGTACAGCCGCGGCCGGTTGTCGCCGATGATCGCCAGATTCATGCCGCGCCTGAAACCCAGTGCCGCCAGACCGCAAGCGAAAGCACGAACCTCGTCGTTGACTTCGGCCCAGCTCCAGCTTTGCCAAATGCCCAGATCTTTTTCGCGAAAGGCCGGCCGGCCAGGGCGCGTTTGCGCATGTTGCAGCAGCAAACGCGGGAATGTCGAATTTGCTATTGATGTTGCCATGTCAGGGGTTGTCTCCACCGTCTGCCGCTTCTTTTTATATTCACCGATTGCATTCCGCGAACCTGGCAAACGAATGCTTGCCGCCAAGAAGTTCCTCGGCGCGCAATATCCGCTTACAATGCTTCCACGCATTGCTATATTGAGCAGGATACTAGAACCTTACCGCCGCGTGTGTTGTCATTCGGCAGACAATCTGCGGTTAATTGCAAACTATCGGTGGTGCATCGCACAATGAATTCAAACAAGCCAGCATTGCAGGAAATGCTGCATCAGGCGCTCTGGGCACGGTCGCTGACCGCCCAGCAAATGGCGCGCGTTGAGGCCGAGACGGTCGAACGGACGGTGCCTGCAGGTGGTTACGTGTGCCGAAAAGGCGACCCGGTCGATCACTGGATAGGCGTGGTCGAGGGTTTGCTTAAAATGAGCAGCGTCTCGCCGGAAGGAAAAACCGTCACCTTCACCGGCATGTTGACCGGCGGCTGGTTCGGCGAAGGTTCGGTGCTGAAGACCGAACCGCGCAAATATGATGTAGTCGCTTTGCGCGACAGCCGCCTGGCGTTCATGCCGCGCGCTACTTTCGACTGGCTGCTGGACAACAGCATTCCGTTTAACCGCTTCTTATTGCTGCAACTGAACGAGCGGCTGAGCGTGTTCATTTCGTTGGTCGAGTATGATCGCATGCTGGATACCGACGCGCGCGTCGCGCGTTGCCTGGCTGCCATGTTCAATCCGCATTTTAATCCCGGAAAACTGCGGCATTTGCAGATATCGCAGGAAGAAATCGGGTATTTATGCAGCACGTCGAGGCAACGCGCGAACCAGGCGTTGCAAGTGCTGGAGAAGGCGGGGCTGTTGCGGGTGGATTACGGCAGCGTCACCGTGCTGGACCTGGATGGCCTGCGCCGCTTCGACGCATAAGGAACCGGCACATTCCTAAGCCGATGTGCAGCTTGCGCACTTGCCGGCCGGGCGAATCGGGATGTCCGCTGTGGGGTTCGGCGGCTTTCTGTATGATGTCATCAATCCCGCCATTAACCTGAATACTTTCCGTACCCCATGGACACTCTACACGCTACCCAGGCCACCACCCGCAGCCGGATTCAAGCTTTACGTCTGGCCATGTCGCACCAGCATATCGATGCCTGTCTGGTGCCGTCCGCCGACCCGCACTTGTCGGAATACCTGCCGGGGCGCTGGCAGGGGCGCGAGTGGCTGTCCGGCTTTACCGGTTCGGTCGGCACGCTGATCGTCACCGCCGATTTTGCCGGTTTGTGGGCCGATAGCCGTTATTGGTCGCAAGCCGAGGACCAACTGGCCGGCACCGGGATCGCGCTGATGAAAATACCGGTCGGCTCCAGTATGTTGCATATAGACTGGCTGGCCGACCACCTGAAGCCGGGGCAGACGGTTGGCGTCG
>PKWO01000501.1 GCA_003132085.1 Oxalobacteraceae bacterium
GACGACATTCAACGTGTCGCCGCGATCCTTGCTATAGCCCATCGCTTCTTTGACAAGGTTGGTGATCTGCGTTTTTTCATCCTCGGTCAACGGCCTGATCGTTACTTTACCCGTTTTGTCGATTTCGTGTTTGTAGTTTACGACCACCGCCACCGATAATCGCTTCAAGCCACCCATCGGCTGTTGGACGTAACGGATGGTCTTGTCGACTTCATAATTAATCGTGCTGTCTTTATGCGTATTGGCCGGTGCTGCACCGGTTGCGGTTGCGGTTGCGGTTGCCGCTGCGCCGGTTGCCGCAGGCGCGACAATGGGCGCCGTCGCCGGTGCCGGCGGCTGATTGGTCAATGCACCCGGAACCCCGGACGAACCGTTCGGCGAAGTGCTAGCCGTTTCGGTAGTTTGAAGGCTGCGCACCGCCGATTCGTTCGGCGGCTGATTGGGCTTGTAGGTTTCCGCAGCCTGTTCGCTGTGCGAGAAGTCGACATCGGCAGTAGCTTCGGCCCGAACATTGTTGGGGCCGACAATCGGCGCGATGATGGATTCAACCCGGTGCACAATATTTCGTTGCAGTTCTTGCACGTACTTCAACTGCGCCGGGTCTAGTCCATTGGCGCCTGGCACTTTATCCGGGCTGGANNGGGCTGGAAAGCAGATCGCCGCTCTGGTCGACTACGGTCACGTTTTTGGCCGACAATTCGGGCACGCTACTGGCAACCAGATGGACGATGGCGTTGACTTGCTGCTCATCCAGCGAGCGTCCCGGACTGAGATTCAGTAGTACCGAGGCAGTAGGTTTTTGCTGTTCGCGCACAAATACGGAGGCTTTGGGCAGCGCCAGATGCACCCTGGCGGCTTGCACCGCGGCCAGCGATTGAATCGAGCTGGCGAGTTCACCCTCCAGCGCACGCTGGTAGTTGACTTGTTCCAGGAACTGCGATACGCCGAGTTTTTGGTTCTCCATGATCTCAAAACCGACGTTGCCGCCCTTCGGCAGTCCTTGCGAGGCGAGCTTCAGGCGAGCGTCGTACACTTGCGTGGACGGCACCAGAATGGCTCCTCCGCCTTCGGCAAACTTATACGGAATATTCAATTGTTGCAGAGACGCGACGATGGCGCCGCCGTCACGGTCGGAGAAGTTGGAAAACAGCACCCGGTAGTCGGGCTGCTGCGTCCACATCCACACGGCGGCAACTACCGCAACTGCAACGGCGATACCGAGCGACAGCAATACATTTCGCCCGACCGGGGATTGGGCAAAGCCCGCGATACCGGAAGGCGGTACAACTGCCTCGCCTGCTATTTCCATGGTGCGCCTCCCAGACTACTGCCATCAAAAATACTTTGCTTATTCACTTGCGTCCTCGCCAATTTGATTCCGTTGCGCTTGAGCCGGCTGCATGCGGACGGTCGGTTCGGTATGTGGTTGTCATATACGCGCGGACATCCGTAGTAGTGGACTCTAGGCATGGATTTTCTGCCAGCCAGGAAATTTCAATCGTTGGAAAAGAGCAATGTTTATGGCGCTAATTGGGAGGAGGCTATAAGGTCACCGTGCTAAGGTGGCGGGGTACAAAGGGCGCATTGTTGTCATGTCGGTACGACCATTGCATTCCAGTAACTGATTCAGAGGGTAGCATGAATACTATCGGCGTGATCGATACCAGCCAAATCCAGGCGATGATGCAGCAATTGAAGGCGGTGGCTGCGCAAACGCAAGCAAATGCCAGTCCGCCGGTGGCTGCCGAGCAATCTGCAACAAGAGTCGATTTCAGCAATGTGCTGAAGGCCTCGCTTGATAAGGTCAACGAAACCCAGCAGGCCGCCGGTCAATTGGGGGAACGCTTTACCAAAGGAGATAACACGGTGAGCTTGTCCGAAGTGATGATCGCCGGGCAAAAGGCCAACATTTCACTGCAGGCGACAATACAAGTGAGAAACAAGCTGGTGGCGGCTTATAACGACATCATGAATATGCAGGTGTGAACTTAACAACTTAACACCGGCAGTATTCTTAACACAGGCAGTATTTACGTTGTTCCGATGGTGTCGATCTATCCGAAGAAGCGCAATTGGCCACTAATTAAAGCCGGTCGCTTTTGCATTTTGTTGTCGTTCCAGTTTGGTGATGTAGCGCTGCACTGCACTCATCATCGATTTCGGCAGGTCAATGAACAGGCAACCGAGCCGACGAATCGTTTCGCCGTTGGCTAGCGTAATATCCTGCAAGTTCCGGATCTGCAGCGTCGTCACGATCAAGGTTCCCCCCGGCAATTCAATCCGGCAGTCTTTATAGATGCGGCCTATAGTGGGATCCAGTTGCCTTTTCTCATCCAGTATCGCAATTCCACCTCCACTGACATTCTGCAGGGCTACCACGACAGTGTTTGCGCCTTCGCCCACTTCGTGCGGGATGGTGATCGTGCAGCAAATTGGATTCGCGAGCGGCGTGAGCACCCGGTAGAAGTCGCGTCGTTGCAGGCGAATCAGGCTGGTCGGGATCGCAAAGCAAAACGCCGGCAGGTTTTCGAACATGCACGAATCTATTTTGGTAACGAAAAACAGGATGCGGATATGTTCAAGCAAGGTTTCGAAAGAGATATTGTCGCTGTGCAGGATGCGCTGGTTTTGCAGTGCACCCGGGACGGAGTCGAAAATCACCAAACCATGAGGTTCGTCAATTTTCAGAATCGACGCGACAATTGCCTCAGTTTCGTCGTCGACGGTTATCCTGAGGAGTTGATTGCGCTCGCCGATGCTTCGCAAGAGCGCAATGATTTCCCGGCGCGAGTGGACTTGGTATGGCCCCAGGTCTTCGACTCCGTAAGTAGTATTAAAAGTCATGTGTGCAAGAGAAGAGGGTTGTACGCATCGCAGTATTTTACACACAACTTTGCGTGTGTGACTAGTCTATCGTTCAGTTGGTTCCGACTCGATTCGGTATAGCCATGCCAGTAGCTCAGCCACCGCGCGATATAGTGCCGGCGGGATGCTGCTGTCGAGTTCGACCTGCATCAGAAGCGCGACCAATTCCTTGGATTCATGCACGAAAATACCGTGTTCTTTAGCGCGTGAAATGATTTCCTCTGCAATCAGCCCGCGGCCCTTGGCGACAATTTTCGGGGCCAGTTCGCCTGTTCGATAGGCTAGGGCGACCGCGCTTTGCTTTGGATTAGGCTTGGCCATCTTGTTTGATCGTCAATGAATCCAACGGCGACCCTGCGGCGTTGAGGGCATTCGCCAAGTCATCGCCATGCGCTTTCAGCGCCGCTGCGGAGTGTGCGGTGGTGGTGCTTACCTGCATGCGTACATGTCCGCCGGCCAGATGAATGGATGCCGATATTTTGCCGAGGTTGGG
>PKWO01000229.1:0-891 GCA_003132085.1 Oxalobacteraceae bacterium
CCCACTCGCGCCAGCGGCTGAATAGTCGCGTTAAGCCTTAATGCAACGCGCCCGCCGCAACAATCGGCGTCGCCTGCCGTCAGAACTGCTCGATCCAGGTAGCCAGCCGCGCAGTCGACATCTGCGCTTCAGGTTTCGCCAGCCGGCATTGCAGGCCGCTCCCCGCACGCGTCATTTGCACAGAATAGTGCCCATCCAGCCATAACAGGAAAGCGAGCCAGCGCGCATGTTGATGCGAGACCGTGGCATCGGACGGCGTTTCGAGAAATTCGGCAAGAATCCGCTCGTCCTGAAATACCACGCTTGCGCCGTCGGCCGATTTCACTTGACCGTCCATCAACGCCACCAGCACGTCCAGCACATTCTGTTCGGCCACACTGTGATAGCGCAGCCGGATCTCCGACAGCGCGCCGCACACCGCATTGCCGAATTTCCCGCTGCGGAAAGCTTCTGCGCTGACCAGATCGGAATGGTCCATCATCAGCCAATCCGGTTCCGGCGCGGTCACGCCCGCGGTAAAGGCTGCCGACAAATACGCTTCCAGCGGAATGAAATTGTCGGGAGCGGCAAGACTCGCGCACAAGGTATAGAGCGTGCCGATACGGTTCGCAATGATTTGTTTTTGCCTGACCATCAACTTGTCGCGCAACAATTGCGCATGCTCGGTGCGCAAGTTAGCCAGATCAAGCGCCTGCTTCAACTCCATTCGAAGCGCAGATATTTCCCACGGTTTTTGCAGATACCGGTGGATTTGCCCCTGATTGACCGCCTCGACGGTGTGCTCCAGTTCCGAATAGGCGGTAGTCAGTATCCGCACCATATCCGGGTATCGGGCCTTTGCGTAATGCAGCAACTCGTTGCCATAGGCGCCCGGCATGCGCTGGTCCGACA
>PKWO01000229.1:925-5934 GCA_003132085.1 Oxalobacteraceae bacterium
GCGCTGAAAATATTTGACGGCGGTCGCTTCGTCGTCGACGAACAAAATTACCGGCGATGGGTTATCCGGCTCGCTCATCGATCGCTCCTTTTCGCTTGATCTTTAATGTTGGGAAAGTCCAGTGTGATGCAGGTGGATTTTCCCGGTTCCGATTGAATCCGAATGCCGCCGCCGAAAGACTGCATCACACGTTTGCAAAAAAGCATGCCCCAGCCGCTGCCGCCTGCATCTGCATGGGTTGTCACCGGATCTTGCATTAAATGTTCCATGATTTCCGCCGGTATGCCGGGGCCATTGTCGGTGATATGGATCTTCGGGTGGTCATCGACCGACACGAGGAAACGCAGCTTGGGTTCAGCGGTGCCGCGCAGCGCCCGCAAGCCATTGGTTAATATCGAAGAAAGCACCAGTGAAACACAGTTAGGCAGCGTCGCTATGCGGAAATCCTCCACAATTTTCACTTCGATCATCACGCGTTGCGCAACGCTGAGCGGGTAAGTATCCAGCAGGGCTGCAATCAATTGCCGCGCGGTAGCGTCGCTCCGATCGAAGACTGAAGCACCGGCGTGGCGCACCGAATCAACGAAGGTCGACAGCACCGTCAGGCAATAGCTTGCATTGTTTTGCATGTCCAATGCCACTTTTTCAATCTCAAGCTGTTGCTGGGGCGTCGCATCGCCGTTGGCAGTACGGCGCTGAATACCGCGCGCAAAGTTGGATATCGTGGCCAGCGGCGTATTCAGCTCATGCGCGAGAAATGCCAAGGTCTCGTCGATCGCCATGAACCGGTTTTTTCTCTCGTTGCGGGTTCTGGCCAACTCGGCCGCCTTGCGTAAAGCGCTTCTTACCTCAACCACATCCAGCGGCTTTTCAAGTATCCGGAAAATTTCGCCAGAGTTTACCGTCTCCAGCAACAGGCTCTTGTCCGCGTAGGCGGTCACCAGAATGCGCACCACATGCGGGAATTCCCGTTCGATCTGCCGCAACAGCTCGCCGCCGTCCCGTCCAGGCATCTGGTAATCGGTGACCACGACATCGATCCGGTATTCCGCATTCTGCAGAATTGCAATCGCTGCGTCGGCGCTCGGTGCGGTCAGCACATGATAATCCGAACCGACCGACCGCGCAAAATACTTGCACGCCAACGCTTCGTCGTCTACATAGAGAATCGTCGCAGCGGTCTCGTCAAATACATTCATGGTTCGCTCTTACTCCACGCGCGGCAAGTCAAACGTCATCTCGGTCCACTCCCCAACCACGCTTTCCGCCGAGAGGATGCCGCCATGCCGTTCAACCACGCTATAACTGATGCTCAGCCCCAAGCCGAGGCCCTGCCCTATCTCGCGTGTGGTAAAGAACGGCTCAAATACGCGCGTCAGATTCTGCGGTGAAATGCCGGGGCCGTTGTCGCGCACCGAAATCAACAGGCGCGCGCCCTTCCATGCTGCCGACACGTGAATTGCCGGTTGTGCCGTCGCCGACTTGCGCATGGCAATCACCGCGTTGCTGAGCAAATTGATCAACACGCCGATGATGGCGGCTTCGTCTCCATGCACCAGATTATCCGCCGGAAGATCCCGCGTCACCTTAATTCCACGCAACTCGTGTCCGGTCAGGCGCTCCGACGAATTGAGCGCCTTTTCGAACATGAACGGCTGGCTGCTGGCCTCTGCGTCGGGCTTGCGGTACGCAAATATCTTGAGATCGGAGACGATATCCTGAACCCGTTGCATGCCGCATTTAGCATCGACCAGGCACTCGGTCAGCGTCGGGCTGCTGGTTGCCGCGGGTTCTTCCATCCCCAGATCAATCGCCATCAGACAGAAATTGACCGGATTATTGACTTCGTGCAGAAGGCCCGCCGCCAGTGTGCCGATCGCCGCCATTTTTTCCTGTTGCAGCATCTTCCCCTTGATCTGTGCGAGGCTCTTGTTTATCTCTTCCAGTTGACTATTCTTTTGCGCTACTTCCGCCTTTAACTGGAACAACATGAAGCGCGTGCGCTCATTAAAATACGTGCACATCGCGCTGACCGATGCGGACATCAACAGAAACAGCGAATTCACGACAAACGGGCCTTGTAGCCGAAAACTTTCCGGATGTGTGAAGCACGCAAAGACATACATCACGTAGGATAAAACACTGAAGCTGATATTCTCGAGGAAACTGACCGGCAACGCGATGCCGGATGCGAAAANNGCGAACTTGCCCCCTCTGTTTTCGAAATCATCCAGGTGATCATAATCTGGGGCAACAACAACCAAATGAAGGTCAGCGAATGCGCATGGCTCGCCCCCCAACTGGTCCTCATCATCAAGACGACACAGAAAACCAAAAGTGACACAAGGACTCTCGCCTCGCCGAACAAGAGCTGCATGTGCGGATAGAGTCCATAATCGAGACCGACGCCCAATAAAATAAGAGTGACCGCCGTATAAGCCAAACTTGGGCTAAACGCGAGACGGTAGTCTCGAATTTCCTTTTCGTACCCGGCGTATAGCGCTTTGTCCATAGAAGATAGCCGGGATATCAGGGAATAGTGACTTCGGCAAAAATATTCACGCCGGTATCGTCCGCATAAATCTTTCGATCGGTCGATTGCTCCGGCAGCAGCGCATTCATTTTGATTTCGTCTCGGTAAATCAAATACCACTCCACCAAGTGCTCCATCGCAAATACCCTTTCCGGATTGTTGGGATGCACATTGGTCACCAACAACGTACCGCCCGGGCGCATGCGCGCGGCAAAATGCATCATCAATCTGGAACACACTTTATCGGACAAGTAGTCGAACAAGCCGGCACAATACACGGCATCGAATGGCAGGTCGGCGGAAGCCGGATTTAGACGTCGTCTGAGCAATTCATGAACCGAGTCGCGAACGTAGTCAACCGATACCGGTTTTCCGATACGGGCGACGATCGCGGTAATCTGCTCTCGCGTCCATGCCAAGGTCTCCTCGCTGAAATCCACCAATTCGAACGACAGCAGTTCGGGGTCCGGATAACTCTCCAAAAATCGCTGTATCTCGAATGCCGGACCGCAACCGACGTTCAAAATTCGGAAAGGCCGGCCGACGGCGCGCGCCGAATCGGCCAGGCGCTTCAGGAACCCCTCCAACATGTCGATCCGGTTGCGATGAGCGACAACTGCCGCTGATTGCAAAAAAGTAGTGTTGACAATCTGGAAGTAAGTACTCGGCCCCTGTCGCGGATCATCCAGCATCTGTCTTACCATCTGGTAGTCGCCGGCATAACCCAACGGCTTCGTATAGGTCCGAAACACAAAAGGCGCACGCAGAATCAAAGGGTGCAGCGCCGCCTGCGCGAACGAGCGATGCGCGGGCGCAAATTCCTCATCGACCAACAGCGCCTCTCCCTCCAAAGTATTCACATAAGACTTGATCTTACGCATCACCGGTTCGGCAAGTTCGTAGAAAAAATCTTCACGCAAACGTCCATTTTTTTTGGGCAAAGACAGCGAAAGATCGACCTGTTCAACCCAGCGAGAGACCTCTGACAAAAACGCCCGCATTTCATTTACCGCAATTTGATAGTCGCGGCGAATGCGAAACCGCTCGGCCCAGTCATCGACAAACGCCTTCGCTTCGACGCCCATCGATCTGGGTAAGGCAATCACATCGCTCAACTCCCGCCATTCATCAATGAGCGTCACCGACACGATTGCCGTCAGCCCGGTATTGACCATGCTGATGACGACCGCGTTACCCACATATACATTCCTTGTGCCGAGCCGTATGATAAGTTCGTTGAAAACTTCGCTCACCTGCACGATCGAGTGTGGGTTATACACTTCCATGACCAGCGATTTTCTCTGCAGATTAACGATCATGCCGCGCGCCGGTTCCCCCTGCGCGTTGCGAAAGCTCACCATCGGATCAATTTGTGTTTGTGTATACACGTGTAGGCAATAACAAGTTTCCAGGCAATCGAACTAACGCAATCGCCGCCATCAGACGCATGGCAGCGTTGCGCACGAAAATGCAAAACCGAGATATAAAAACAGACCTACCGAAAGCCCATCCCGTAGACTATCTCGGCAGGGCAGCCCTATCTGAAACGAGTGTACTATGTAACAGTACCGCCGGGCAAACCCCCAGTTGGCCATATTGCAAGAAATAGAGCATATGGGCAAATTCATTCAGGTGATCTTTGAACCGCGGTCGCGACAATAGCAGCGGTCGGACGATATTCGGCAAATGAACGGAAATCGGATGGTATGCCAAGTTTTCTGAAATACACTTCAGCAGCGGTAACCGGTTAGCTGTCGAGGACTATGCGGAGGCATCCGGCTTCAGCAAGTTGAGGATTTCCGAGAGTTCGTGCCTGATGGCGACCGTATCAACTTCCAACGACGGCAGGCCGAATGCCGGATCTGCGAGTGAATCGCCGTTTCCGTTCGCCATGCGCGTATCGAGCTTGTTGCGGGCACCGCTGATGGTAAAACCCTGCTCGTAAAGCAGTTCGCGGATACGCCGGATCAGCAACACTTCATGATGTTGATAGTAGCGCCGGTTGCCGCGCCGCTTCACCGGCTTCAGTTGTGTAAATTCCTGCTCCCAATAGCGAAGCACATGCGGCTTTACGCCGCACAAATCGCTGACCTCGCCGATGGTGAAATAGCGTTTCGCCGGAATCGGCGGCAACACCGCCAGCGCTGGCTTGCTCGGACGTTCGCTCATGGTAGTGGGTTAACTCAGACTGCGCGTGCCAGAGGTTTGCGGATGGCGACTTCCACCATGCCCTTCAGTTTCTGGCTCGCATGGAAAGTCGCCACGCGGCGCGCGGTGATGGGAATCTCTTCGCCAGTCTTCGGGTTGCGGCCGGGGCGCTGCGGTTTGTCGCGCAATTGAAAATTTCCGAATCCGGACAATTTAACCGCTTCGCCCCGCTCCAGTGCATTGCGGATTTCCTCGAAGAACGTCTCGACCATATCTTTGGCCTCGCGTTTGTTCAAGCCGACTTGCTCAAACAGCAGTTCAGCCAATT
>PKWO01000088.1 GCA_003132085.1 Oxalobacteraceae bacterium
TTACCGGCGGCGAACCGCTGTTGCAGCTTGATGCAGCGCTGATCGACAGCATGCATGCATGCGGTTTTGAAATCGCCATTGAAACCAACGGCACGTTGCCGGTGCCGGTCGGCGTAGACTGGATCTGCGTAAGCCCTAAAATGGGGGCTCAGTTGGTGGTGCATAAAGGAAATGAGTTGAAGGTCGTGATTCCGCAAGCGGGTCAGAAACTGCAAGCCTACGAGGGGTTTGCGTTCGACAACTTCTTTGTGCAACCGATGGACGGCCCCGCCATCGAACAGAACACCCGGCTTGCGATCGATATCTGCAAGCAAAATCCCAAGTGGAAGCTCAGTTTGCAGACACATAAATTTCTTCAAATACCGTAATGTTGACGATCACCCGTAAGCTTGAATTCGATGCCGGTCACCGGATTCCCGACCACAATAGCCAGTGCCGCAATCTGCACGGGCATCGTTATACGCTCGAAATCACGTTGACCGGGCAGGTCGTCGACCACGATGGGCAGGCCGATAACGGCATGATCATGGATTTCTCCGACGTCAAGGCTTTGGCCAAGGAAAATCTGGTCGATCTATGGGATCACGCTTTTTTGGTCTACGAAAAAGACTTGAAGGTAAAGGACTTCCTGCAGAGTTTGCCGGATCACAAGACAGTCGTACTGAATCGCGTGCCGACTGTCGAGAATCTCGCAAAAATTGCGTTCGACATCTTGAAAGCCGTTTATAAAGATCGCTTTGCAACCGGTTTGTCGCTCAGCAAAATAAAACTCTACGAAACGCCTAACTGCTGGGCCGAAATCGGCGACAGCTAGCATGAACGACGCGATCTATATGCGTCAGGCGATCGACCAAGCGCGCAACGCATGGGTTCTGGGCGAAGTGCCGGTCGGCGCACTAGTGGTTCGGGACGGAGCGGTAATCGCGACCGGCTTCAACCAGCCCATCGGCACGCATGACCCCACCGCGCATGCGGAAATTATGGCTTTGCGGGCGGCGGCCATGCTGCTGGGCAATTATAGGCTGCCCGGCTGCGATCTATATGTCACCTTGGAGCCCTGCGCGATGTGTGCGGGCGCGATGATCCATGCACGACTGGCGCGCGTGATATTCGGTGCCTTCGATCCGAAGACCGGCGCATGCGGATCGATCGTCAACCTGTTTGACGAAGGCAAGCTCAACCATCATACCGAGGTGGTGGGCGGCGTTCTGGCTGACGACTGCGCCGGCTTGCTGAAGGAGTTTTTTGCCGAGCGGCGCGCGATGGCGCAAGCGGTGGCCGAACAGACCTTGGGCGCCGGCGAATGAATTACCGCAAACAGTCTTCGAATTAAACGCTCATTTGACGCTTCGAGATTACTTCGGCGGCAAAATGCATTGCCCGATTGCGTCGATGGGCGATTCGACCCCCATGATGGATCTGTCTTCCTTGGGAATTTGCGGCATAATCCGGTGTAGACGTAGGCGCGCCACTCATTGCAACAGGCTCAGATATGACACGCAAATTCAGGATTTTTATTGATGGGGAAGCCGGCACCACAGGTCTCCAGATTCGCCAGCGATTGGCGCGGCACGACGATGTGGAAGTGGTCAGCATAGACCCCGAGCTCAGGAAAGTTGTTGTCGAGAAGAATAAATTGATGGCGTCGGTTGACGTTGTCATCTTGTGCCTTCCCGACGATGCAGCGCGCGAAACCGCAAGTCTGGCTGCTGGAATGGATTGTCGCATACTCGATGCCAGTTCGGCGCACCGGGTAAATCCGGATTGGGTATATGGCTTGCCTGAGTTGACAAAACAGCAGCGCAGCCTGATTCGTCGAGCGAAATTTGTGTCGAACCCCGGTTGTTACGCAACCGGTGCGGCGGTATTGTTGCGCCCGCTAAGCGACGAAAAATTGCTTGACGCCAAACAAACGATTTCCATATCCGGGGTGTCCGGATATAGCGGCGGCGGCAATAAACTCATTGCGAAATATGAAGAGGAAAACGACCATCCGGCGCCCGGTTATGCGCTATATGGCCTCGATTTCAAGCATAAGCATATTCCGGAAATTCAACGTTGGTCGGCGCTGGAGCGGCGCCCGATATTTCTGCCCGGCGTCGGGAAATTCAAGCAGGGCATGCTGGTTCAGATTACCCTGGATCATGCCGCGTTAATGCAGCCGTCAACGCAGCCGTCAACGCCCGTCGACATACATCGGCTATTGCGGGACAGATATCGCGACGAAAAATTCGTGACGGTCATGCCTTATAACGAGCTTGACGCGGGCACTGCGCCCTATCTGACGCCGGAGGCGCTCAATGGCAGCAATTCGCTGGAGATTTTCGTATTTGGGTCCAGCGAATTCGGCCAGTCGGTGTTGGTTGCGCGTTTGGATAATCTCGGTAAAGGCGCATCGGGGGCTGCCGTTCAAAATGTGAACCTGATGCTGGGGTTGCCTGAACATATCGCCGTTAATTTGGCGTCCTGATCTGTCCTGTCAGAAACGGCCCGATCAGTCGGCGGCCGTATCTCGACCGTCGTCGGAACCAGCGTTTTGGTTATTGTTAACAAAGGATAGCTCTTTTGCC
>PKWO01000377.1 GCA_003132085.1 Oxalobacteraceae bacterium
AAACCGGACATCCTGCTTTTGGACGAGCCGACCAACCACCTGGATGCCGAATCGGTCGCCTGGCTCGAGCAGCACCTGCAGCGCTACGCGGGGACCGTAATCGCCGTCACCCATGATCGCTATTTCCTGGACAACGTCGCCGGCTGGATCCTGGAACTGGACCGCGGCCAGGGGATCCCCTGGCAGGGGAACTACTCGTCATGGCTTGAGCAGAAGCAAAACCGCCTGGCCCAGGAGGACAAGACCGAGAGCGAGCGCCAGAAGACGTTGAAGCGCGAACTCGAGTGGATCAGGATGTCGCCCAAGGGAAGGCACGCCAAGGGGAAGGCACGCATCGCCTCCTATGAGGAGATGCTCGCCTCCGAGAGCGAGAAGCGCGGCTTGGATCTGGAGATTTACATCCCGCCCGGGCCTCGTCTTGGCGCAATCGTGGTCGAGGCCGAAAACGTAAGCAAGGGGTACGGCGACAAGCTGCTCATGGACAGCATGGAATTCCGGCTCCCTCCCGGGGGCATCGTCGGCATCATCGGTGCAAACGGAGCCGGCAAGACTACCCTGTTCAAGATGATCACCGGCGAGGAGACGCCTGATTCCGGGAGCTTCAGGATCGGCGATACCGTCAAGCTCTCCTGCGTGGACCAGAGCAGGGAGTCGCTCGACCCCAACCAGACCATCTGGGAGTCGATCTCCGGCGGCCAGGAGCAGCTGCAACTCGGCAAGCAGACGGTCAATTCCCGCGCCTACGTGGCGCGCTTCAACTTCTCGGGCGCCGACCAGCAGAAGAAGGTCGGCTCCATCTCGGGAGGGGAAAGGAACCGGGTCCACCTCGCCAAGATGCTCAAGGAGGGTGGGAACGTGCTCCTGCTCGACGAGCCGACCAACGATCTGGATGTGAACACCATGCGGGCGCTGGAAGAGGCACTGGAAAACTTCGCCGGATGCGCCGTCGTCATCTCCCATGACCGCTGGTTTCTGGACAGGATCGCCACACACATCCTGGCCTTCGAGGGTGAGAGTAAGGTGGTCTGGTTCGAGGGGAACTATTCCGAGTACGAAGAGGACCGGCACGCGCGCCTGGGAACCGCTGCCGACCAGCCGCACCGGATCAGGTACCGGCAGCTGACCCGGGTCTGACCGGTTGGGGCGCTAAAGCAAATGTCAAGCAAGGGGGGTGCCTCAGCGGTTGAGCCCCCCTTTATCCTTGTCCGCAGCAATTCACCCCTGCTTCCTGCCGAGGCCGTAGATGACCTCATAGCTTGCGGGAATGGCTCCGTCCTTGGCGTATTTCTTCCTGTAAACCTCCATCATTTCCAGCATCACCCGTCTGTGCGACAACCCCTTGGCGGTAACCGGCGCAGCGCTCCCGGCGCCGATCCGCTTCAGGGAGCGGAGCAGTTCCGGGACATCCGGGTGGAGTTCCACCTCGATCTGCGAGCTCGCCTGCGGTCCAGTAAAAAGGGCGCGCTGCAAGGCGGTCAGCACCTGGTCCCTGGAAAAGAAACTGTGGCTGCGGTTCGCTCCCCCGTTAAGCGCCGTCTGGTAGGCATCGCGCAGCTCGAACAAGGTCCTTTCGCCGAAGAGCGCGAAGCAAAAGAGCCCTCCCGGCGACAGCACCCTCGTCACTTCGGCGAAGGTGCGATCCAATGAGCTTAGCCACTGGAAGGTGGAGGTGGAAATCACCAGATCAAAGGAGCTTGTGGCAAAGGGGAGCTGCTCCGCGTCTGCATTTACCAGCTGCACCCCTTTTCCCGCAAGACCAAGCGACGCGGTGCGGCACATCCCAAGGGCAAGATCGGCGCCGACGGCAAGGGTCTCCGGATAGAGCTCCCGCAGCTTTGCCAGCAGTTTGCCGGTCCCGGCTCCGATATCCAGCAGCCGCGCCGGTAGCGCCTCTTTCTCCTGCAACAGAGCTATCAGCTTCTCGGCCACCCTGCGCTGCACCACCGCGTGGCCGTCATAATCGCTTGCCTGCCTGTGAAAAGAGCTCCGCACCTTCTCCCTGTCTATGTTTGTCGCCATTTTCAAGTACCATCCAGCATCTGATCACCCTAGGAAATACCGTGCAACTGATCTTTACGCTTGCAAAACAGTCCGTTTTCCCCTCCCTGGACGGCAGGGTGGGGGCAGCGACTGAAACATCGGCAACTTCAAAGTCCGGCGAGGAAGCTCCCAACGATCTCGTTGAACTGTTCCGGCCGGGTCATGAACGGCGCGTGGCCGCACCCCTGCATGATGTCGAGGCTTGCCTTCGGCAACCGGTCGGCCATGTACGCCGAGGCGCCAGCAGGGCAAATGGCGTCGAGCTCACCATGTACCAAAAGGACCGGCCGATCGACCAGGGCGAGCTTGTCTCGCAGGTCCACCAAAGAGAGGATCTGCAGGGACTCCCTCGCGGCGTCCGGGTCCGGGGAGCGTCCACCCATCACGATCTCGTGCACGATCCGCTGGTACTGCAGCTGGTCCATCTCCCCCTTAGCGAACATCCGTCTGAAGAATTCCCCCATGGTTTTCTGGTAGTCACGGCGCAGGCGAAGTGCTAGGGCTTTCACCTCGGCAGGCGGCTGGCCGTGCGGGTAATCTTTTGCCGAGGTGAACCTGGGCGTGCCTCCGACCAGGACAAGTCCGGCAACTCTGGACCTCAAGGAGGAGAACGCCTGGAGCGCTACCTGCACCCCCATAGACCAGCCGATCAAAACGGCGCCGTCAAGCGACATCTGCTCAAAGAAAGCCGTCAGGTCTCCGGCAAAATCCTGCACCGTGTAACCCGCGGCAGTGGACGACCCACCGTGGCCGCGCTGGTCGAGGAAGATGAGCCGGCAGTCGTCATCGAGCCGATGCAGCAGTTCCAATGCAATCCAGGCGCGCTGCGGGAAGGTGGCGGCAACCCACGCCGCCTGCGCGTTCAGCAGTGCATCGCCGGCGTGATGGTCCGGCACGAATAACGCGATGCAATCCGGCAAGCCGCGCAAGTGCGCAGGGCCGCTGGGCTCGCCTGGCGTCAGCGGCGCGCCGATATCGGCGCGCCGTACGTCATACCGCCCTTTGGGCGCGCGGCAGCGCCCCAGCGTGATCCATTCAGCCAAATTGCCATATCCTTCCCGATTCATCGCCAGCAACACCAGCTTCAAGCCGCAAGCCAGCGTCATCTCACTGCCGAGAATCAGGTGCAAGCCATGTTTTTTGGCTTCGACATGCGCGCGCACCACCCCGGCCAGCGAACATTCATCGGTCATCGCCAGACTGGCGTAACCCAGATTAAAGGCACGCTCGACCAGTTCTTCGGGGTGGGATGCGCCCGTTAAAAAGGTAAAATTCGACAGGCAATGCAATTCGGCATAAGCCGGCAATATGGCGGACATGGTCTCTCCCCGATCAACCAAAGAATCCATGCAAAAACCAACCCGGCTCGGCAGCATGCGCGCCCTGCCTATCCCGGTAAACCCACAGCAACAAATGACCGTCGTTGCGCGCTATGAAATAGTCGCGCGTTGCCGTCGCATCGTCCCACCAACCGGCTTCGATCCGTTCAGGCCCGGCCAGCAGGCTTAAGCTGCTTTGATAAAATGGCTTATGCTGACGCATCAACAAGCGAACCGGTTGCGCCAGCAACCAGCTTGGCCGCGCCGGAAACGCCGTGTTCTCCCTAGTGGAATGCCCACTGCGCGGCGTCGTTCCCCGATGCGCAGGGCTAAGCGTCGAGCAGCGCTCGGGGCGATGGTCGGCGGCAAGCGCAAGCCGGCTGATCGCGTCCTCACCCAACCGGCTTGCCAGACGCTCGATCAAACGTCCCAGCGACTCGGCCTGACTGACCGTAGTCGGGAACAATTCACTATTCGGAGCGGCAAGTTGCACGATATCGTCGGCTTGCAAACTCAACTCCGTCACTGAAGCGAAAAGCGTCACTTTTGCCAAATGTTCCTGCAGCAAGAGCGTCAAATGCACCAAGTCGCGGCTGGCGCTGCCCAATGCGATCGCAACCGTACTCGTCATGTGCTCGCGATGTCTTATCGTGTCATGGTGCAGCAATAACGAAAAACGCGAAACGGCAGCGTGGCGCGCCACCAGCCACCCAGTCATCTGCATCAACAAGCGCCGCGCAGCAAACAGCAGCGCCTCGGTGGTATCGACCCGCGCAGGCAGCTCCAGCCGCGCGCAAAACGTCTCAGGCGGTTCATACCAGGCGCGCACTTCCGGCTCGACGCCAAACGCCTTATCCAATTCAACCAGCACGTCCGCGCCAAAACGCCGGGTAATGCCGGTGCGCGGCAAATGCCGCAATTGCCCAATGCGCCGGCAGCCGATCGCCTGCAGCGTATCCAGGTGTACTTGCACCGATTGCAGCAAGTGCACCGGCAAGCGATCCAGCAGCGTGGCGCAAGACTCGGCGTCGGCATAGTCCGCATCGGCATGCTGCGCCAACAGCCAGGCCGCCGTTGCCGTGAGCGCGACCGCCAGTTGCGGAGTAAATCCCAATTCATGCACGCCCTCGCGCAAACGCAGCAACAAGGTCTCGCGTCCGCCGAACAAGCGCAAGCTTGCCGCCACCTCCAGCAGCACGCCATCCGGCAGCACACTCACTTGCGGCGTGAAGTGCTGCGCCCACAACGCCACTTCGACAATTGCCTTGGCTTCGGCGCCGATATCGCGCGGGATCAGAACAAGATCGGCAACCCTTGCGCGCGCGCTACTCTCCTGCATGCCGTTGACGATTCCGGCATTCTGCGCGCACGGATTGGCCCAGCGGATGTGCTTGGACTCCGCCACCGCCAGCGCCACGGTTTGATCCAAGCTGTCGTGCAATGCATCAGGCCAGCGACGGTACGCGAGATCCAGCGGCAATTGCGGCAGATAAAGGGCGATCCACAGCATCGGAAAACTCTACAGGCAAGGTGGTGAATGAAGTTGCTACGCCGGACAAGGAAACGGATGCCGTCTGGGGGAATCGCTGCCGGCCTAACGCTCGCTCAATGACGGGCGGCAATGGCGTCGCCAAAATAATCGGTGCGCCGGCAACCGGCCCGCGCCGTTTGATGATTTCCACTGAAATTTGTCCCGCCGACGCTGCCTGGCATAACAGGCGCAAAGGCGCGGGGGACGACTCCCATTGCGCGGATGCCGGTCGAAATACGAAAACCAGACCTTCGCTATTGCCGGCTGCCAATTGCAAACGGCGCAAGTGATCCGACCTGGCTTGCGGCAACCAACACAGCAGCGCACCGAAACTGGCGCTCTTCAAAACCTGTTCAACCGCCCATAAGCGGTCAGCCGGCTTCTCCGGCCGAATCAACAGCAACTGTTTGATATCGATACCGATTTGCGCCAGCGCCGGCGCAAATACCAGATGCGGCGGCGCCAGCAACACAATCGTCTCACCGGCCGCCGATAAGGCAGCCAGAACAGGCGCCAGCAATCGAAATTCCCCTCCACCCTGCTGCGGCCACAACAATTCGGTCAGCACCGAAGGCGGCCAGCCGCCGCCTGGCAACTCTTTATCCAGCAACCCATAACCGGTCGCCTTACCGATCGATCGATGGCAACCCAATGCATCGCCACGCCACAACGCATGCGGCAGCGACGCGGCAAGCAAGTGCGCCCGGGAACGGCGTTCCGCTGGCGAGGATGTGGATGGAGAGGACGGCACGGCAATCTCGGCTGGAAATACTGAATATTTTATACTGTATAAATATACAGTAATTTTACCTGCAATACACTCCTCGAATAGATATCTTGTTTAATCGCGGCAATGTGCGCCACAACAAAACCTGTCATACTGATCGGTTCGCCCTGCTCTACGTCTTTTACTGCAAGCCACTTGGTATACCCTGTCATCATGCATTCGCCAAAAAATCTGTTTTCTTATCCCCGCCACCGGCCTGAAATGGTCAAGTCGGCTCCCTATTTGCCTATGTCAAGGGCCGAAATGGACGCGCTCGGCTGGGACAGTTGCGATGTGATTCTGGTGACCGGCGACGCGTATATCGACCACCCGAGCTTCGGCATGGCGCTGGTGGGAAGGTTATTGGAAGCGCAAGGTTTTCGGGTTGGCATCATCAGCCAGCCGGACTGGCTGTCGGCCGATGCATTTCGCGCATTGGGCAAGCCCAATCTATACTTCGGCGTCACCGCCGGAAACATGGATTCGATGGTCAATCGCTATACCTCTGAACGTAAAATCCGCTCCGACGACGCCTACACGCCGAACGGCGAACCGCACAAGCGGCCGGACCGCGCGCTGGTGGTTTATGCCCAGCGCGCCCGCGAAGCCTATCCCGACGCCAACGTGGTAATCGGCAGCATTGAGGCCAGCCTGCGCCGTATTGCGCATTACGACTACTGGTCGGACAAAGTGCGGCGCTCGGTTCTGCCGGATTCCAAGGCCGATATTCTCCTGTTCGGCAATGCTGAACGGGCGCTGGTTGAACTGACGCATAGAGTCGCCGCGGGCGAGTCGATCAAGTCGATTCGCGACTTGCGCGGCACGGCATTCATGGTGCCGCCCGGCTGGAAGCCGGCGGCAGACTGGAGCGAAGCCAATTCGACCAGGGTCGATACGCCTGGCCGCATCGAGCCGCACCCGGACCCGTATGAAATGAAATCCAAGGAAACCGCCAGTTGCGCCACCGATAATGGCGGCACTGCGGCAGTGACTGAAAAACCGGTGTTGATATTAAGCCGTGAAGAACGCCAGGCGGCATTGAAAGAACAGCGCGGGAAGACCGTGGTGCGTCTGCCCTCCTACGACGTGATCAAAGACGACCCTGTATTGTATGCACATGCTTCGCGCGTGTTCCATCTGGAGTCGAATCCCGGCAACGCGCGTGCTTTGGTGCAGGCACATGGCGAACGCGACGTCTGGTTGAACCCGCCGCCGCTACCGTTGGCAATGGACGAAATGGATGGCGTATACGACATGCCTTATGCGCGGGCGCCGCATCCCAGCTATGGCAAGGCGAACATCCCCGCCTGGGAAATGATCCGTTTTTCAGTCAATATCATGCGCGGCTGCTTCGGCGGCTGCACCTTCTGCTCGATCACCGAGCACGAGGGGCGCATCATCCAGAGCCGCTCGGANNTGCACCTTCTGCTCGATTACCGAACATGAAGGCCGGATCATCCAAAGCCGTTCCGAACCGTCCATCCTGCACGAAATCGAACTCATCCGCGACAAAACCAAAGGCTTTACCGGAACCATTTCCGACCTTGGCGGACCAACCGCGAACATGTACCGGCTGGCCTGCAAGGACAAGAAAATCGAAGAATCCTGTCGTCGCCTATCGTGCGTCTATCCAACCATTTGCTCCAATCTGGGCACCGACCACAGCAAGCTGATTCAGCTATACCGCAAAGCGCGCGCCATTCCGGGCATCAAAAAAATCCTGGTCAGTTCTGGCTTGCGCTATGACCTCGCCGTGCGTTCGCCGGAATATGTGAAAGAACTGGTGACCCACCATGTCGGCGGCTTGCTGAAAATCGCCCCCGAGCATTCCGAGTCCGGGCCGCTGTCGAAGATGATGAAGCCCGGCATGGGCGCCTACGATCAATTCAAGGAAATGTTTGACCGCTTCTCGAAAGAAGCCGGCAAAGAACAATACCTGATCCCCNNCGGCACCACCGATGAAGATATGCTGAATCTGGCGCTATGGCTGAAGAAAAACAATTTCCGCCTCGATCAGGTGCAAAACTTCATGCCGACGCCGATGGCGCTTGCCACTGCGATGTATCACAGCCGCAAAAATCCGCTGCACAAGGTGACGGCCGATTCAGAGGCGGTGGAAACCGTGCGCTCCGGCAAAATTCGCCGTCTGCACAAGGCGTTCCTGCGCTACCACGATCCCGCCAACTGGGAGATTTTGCGCGAAGGCTTGCAACGCATGGGGCGCGCCGACTTGATCGGCAGCGGCGAGCGGCATTTGGTGCCGCGCCATACGCCGACTACGACCCTGACTACGGTCGAGCGGCGCAAAGAAACGCCGGGCCCGGATCAACTGGCGAGGAAATTCGGCCAAAACAAACCGCGCCCGGGCGCCGCGGTGATACGCAGGCCGGCGACCGCGCATATCACCCGCAAAAGCACAACCGCTGCGCCACGCGGCGGGCGAAAGTGAAACGGTGTATGAATTAAAACCGTTCGTAGCCGAGCAAATAACGCCATTGCCCTACAGGCAGTCCAGCCATTGGCACCCGGCCGACGCGGATTCGTTTGATGGACAACGCTTGAAGCCCCACCATTTTGCACATGTGGGTAATCTGGCCCGGCTGGACAGCCTTTATCGCAAAGCGCAGCCGTGTTTCGTTTTGCCAACTGACCTTGGTCGGCGATAAAGGGCGGCCATTAAAACTCAGCCCATGCTGCAGGAAGGTCAAGCCATCCGGAATCAATTCGCCGGCTACCTCCACCACATATTCGGTCTCGATTTTAGCGGCATCGTCCACCAGCTTGCGGGTCACCCGCCAGTCCTGCGTCAGCACCAGCAGACCGCTGGCCTTGGCCTCCAATGGCGTTGCCAGGTTCAGGTCAAGCTGATGCCGCTTCAAAAAACGGATGCCTGAACGATCGTCCGCTATGAGCGTATCGGCGGTAATCAGCCCCAGCACCGATTGAGCGCCCGCCTGAACATCGACGCCGGCCGGCTTATGCAACAAAATCGTGACAGGCAGCAGCGGTGCCAGGCTGGCGTCCGGCGACACGGCAACCGCGTGATGCGGCTGCACCCGAAAACCCGGCACCTCCACCACTTGCCCGTCGACGTTCACCCACCCGCCGGCGATATATTGCTCGGCTTCGCTACGGGAGCAAGGAACCAACTCGGCAACGCGTTTGGCCAGACGGACGGATTCAGACATAAAAGGCCCCATACATGAACATTATTTGAGAGAGTGGCTTATAGTAGTATCACCAAATGCAGATAGCCAAACCGGTGGCAAACCGGCCGAACTATACCTTCTTATTATTTGGTGCGCCAAAAAAAATACCGTGACCGCGAGTGCCAGATTAGAATCTGACACGAGATTCCGGGGAACCCGGGAAAATCCACAAGATTCAATCGGCGCGACATTCTCTTTAAAGACCACGGACATTCACATGCAAAACACAATTCATTTCGTCCTGCAAGGAAAAGGCGGCATCGGAAAAACGTTCGTCTCTTCGATTATCGCCCAATGGATGAAAAACAAGAATCCGGAATTTTTGCGGTGCTATGACACCGACCAGGAAAACGCCACCTTCTCCCGCTATAAAGCGATGAACGTCAGGCACGTTCCAGTCATGACCGACTCCCGCACCATCGATCCAAAGCGCTTCGATGCATTGATGCTGGACATCCTGGAGTCGGACAGCAATTGCGTGGTCGACAATGGGGCCAATACTTTTTCCCCATTAATGGCCTATTTAATTGAAAACGACTGCTTCGATCTGCTGCGCGAATCGGGCCGAACGGTCTACATCCATAGCATTGTCGGCGGCGGGGATACCTTGCACGATACCGCCTCCGGCTTTGTTTCAACTGCGCTGTCGACGCCGGTACCGATCATTTTATGGGAAAACGAACACTTCGGACTGCTGCAAACGCCCAGCGGCAAGATTTTCACCGACTCCCAGAGTTTCAACGACCACGTCGACAAAGTGAAGGGGCGGGTCAAATTAGCGCAGCGCAATTCCGATACTTTCGGAGCGGATATCAAGAANNAATACCGCCCGCATGACGCTCGACGAGGTGATGCAGAGCGAGAAATTCAACATCATGGAAAAGCAACGCATCAAGGTGGTCTACCGCGATATTTTCGAGCAACTCGACAACGTCGAATGGTGAGAACCTGCTCACGATTTCATCAAGCGGCTCAAAGTCGCGCTGAGAAGCGCACTCGTACACGAAGTACGGCGAGCATCGCAGGCGTGAGATTGAGCCGTTTGGTGCGATATTGAATAAGCTCTAAGGACAAATCCATGGATCTGAACAAGCTCCGAATCCAGGTATTCGAAAAAACCGGCATCAAAATCGAGACGAATGATCCGGTCTTTGCACTGGTGGCATTAAATGAAGCGGTGCTGTCCGAGTGTGTGGAGCAGCATATTTCCGGCCTACAGAATGCCTTTGAGCAACTCGGCCTGCAGACTACGCAACTGCTTCAAGCCGGTGATCGCGTCAAGAAATTGCTGCTGCAAATGGGGCAGACAGTCGAAGAACCTGTTTCCGCCTCTGTGGCAACCGAGGCCGTAAGCGGCCCCACTATGGGGTTCAGGCCGCCTTGGCGCTGGATAGGTGCGGCCTTCGGGATTTCGGTCTTGAGCGCGCTGCTGGTTTTGGGCGGGCAAGCGGCGTTAGGATATCCGCGAACCCCGGCTCCCGCTGTGGTGACCGTTCCGACCACCGCACCGTCACTGACTGCCGAGCAGGCCTTGTTGATTAAAAACGGTGAAAAGTATGCACGGATGTGGTCCAGGCTTGATGCAAAAACACAGGAAAAAATTCTGGCGTTGTCGCAGTGACGGCTACGCCAACATGCCGAGCGTCGCTGCTTTCACTGCTGCCTGAGTCTTGTTTGATGCCCCCAACTTGGTGACCACGTTACTGATATGAAAATTAACGGTTCGCTCGGAAACCGCCAGAATCTGCCCGATTTCATTGGCGGTTTTGCCTTCCGCCGTCCAACGCAATACTTCTTTTTCTCGCAGTGTCATCGTAATCAATGTCTCCGGCGCATACTTGGGCACCAGTAAACGAGACATGCTTGCATGCGAAAACTGCGCCAGCCACGCCATTTTTATTTTGTTCTCAAATAACTCGTATTCAGTCAGTTGCGCAACGGTGCGCGCCAGCGTCAACATGCCTACGGAACCGCTGGCATCGCGTGAAAATTGCGTCCATCCAAAATGCAAACCATGTATGCGCGCTTCGTTCCACAGTTCCGGCGTATTGACAAACACGTCACTCGTTGGAATCATCATCTCCAACGGATTTTTTAAGTCTTGCGCCGGGCCGGCGCCAACCTCAGCGTAGTCGCTCCGTTCCTGCCTGCACTCCTGCCATTCTTTCGAAAAATTATTGAACCAGGCCACGAACGGCCGCGAAATCGGCACTGACATTTGAATGCCGTAAGCGCAGTAATCGAATCCCATGTCTTTGGCAAGTATCGCAATCTCATCAAACAATTCTTGTTCCGACTCGATGCTCAATAGCGAATTGAGGTAGCCCTCTTGCCATGATTTCATGATTCTTCTCCCCTGCAATAGCAAATCTAACAGTACTCTCGTGGTTTCGCGTATGCTAAATAGAATATAAAGTGTGTGTTTTTATGTCCTACGTCGTTGCGAAATATAATTCGACAGTTATACGTTGTATGCACAAATATAATGCAGTCTAATAGTCAACAGGCAATTGTTAGCATAGTCCTTCATCGGTGGTATGCAAGAACCTGTTAATAATAGCAGCTATCGAACGATCTCTTACAACATGATAGCCCCATAAAAATGGTAAATTTGGCAAATTTCCATGGGAGCCATTTCCGGAAATGGAACGCTTGGTTACATCAAGCTTAATGCTTGCCAGCCTGCTTGAGCGTATTAGTCAGNNCAAACCTTGCGCATTGCCAAGCGTGGCGTCCGCCCCCGCTTCCACCAATAATTTGACTGCAGCCAATTGTCCTGCGCGGGCAGCCATCATAACGGGCGTACTCTTACTCGGTGATTCGGCATCGATGTACGCAAATTTATCAAGCAAAAGCGTGATGATTTCGCAGTTCCCGATCGCCGCCGCATAGTGCAACGCTGTCCATCCCGGTTTGTTGACTTCAGCGTCTTTATCCAACAACGCCGCGACAGCAGCTTGATTACCAGTGTAGCTGGCGATCATTAGTGCCGTGTCGCCGTTATCCGAGCTTGCATCAAGATTGATCTTGGGCGCATTGAGCAATACGTCGAACGCTCGCATCGCATGTTCGCGCAATGCCAGAATCAAGCCGGTGTCGCCACGGCCCGTATCCTTCACATTGGGATCAATCCCGTTGTCCAGTAGCTTGGCGACCCAATACCCATTATCGCGGGCAACTGCAAGGAAAAAAGCGTTTGTCTCGTCTGCAACCGCCATATTTGACATTAATGTCATGAAAAATAAAACGGGAATCGCCGCCAAAAACTGGCGGCGAACCATCGGGAAGGACAAATTTTCATTAAACAATTTCATTAAGATATTAATGTATGCTATTGAATAAATTGAAGAAATTGTCAGTGGTTTGTTGTGCCACGGTATCCAATGGCAAGCCTTTCAACTTTGCCAGGTAGTCGGCCACATGCACAACGAAACCGGGTTCATTCATCTTTCCCCGATGCGGAACCGGCGCCAGATACGGCGAGTCGGTTTCGATCAGCATCCGCTCCAGCGGCACCGCAAGCGCCACTGCCTGCAAATCTTTGGCACTTTTGAACGTGACGATCCCGGAAAATGAAATGTAAAACCCCATCGCCATCGCCGCTTGCGCAACTTCCAGCGATTCAGTGAAGCAATGCATCACGCCGCCTGCGCCGCCGGCATCGGTTCCCGCACCTTCCTCGCGCATTAATCGTATCGTATCCTCGGAGGCCGAGCGCGTGTGAATAATCAAGGGTTTGCCGGTCGCGCGGGACGCCCGTATATGGACGCGGAAACGTTCGCGCTGCCATTCCAGATCGCCCTGCAACCGGTAGTAATCCAATCCGGTCTCGCCAATTGCCACAATTTTTGGGTGATTCGACAACCGAACCAGGTCCTCAACACTAGGTTCCGGCGTATCTTCATAGTCGGGATGGACGCCGACCGACGCATAAATATGCGGATATTTTTCCGCCAACGCCAACACTTGTGGAAAGTCGGGCAGGTCGACCGAGACGCACAACGCATGACTGACCTGATTCTCGCTCATTTTGGCGAGAATTTCCGGCAAGCGCGCCGCGAGTTCAGGGAAATTGATATGGCAATGGGAGTCGATATACATGGCCCGCATTGTACGCGGTTAAACAATCTTCCAGCGGCGATGCGATCAGGCGACGCGCTTGCCAAGGATGATCAAATCGCGCTCAATTCCATCCAGGTTGGCAACCCGCGGCATGGTTGCCCATCGCTCGAAGCCGAATGCGTCGAATAATGCGAGGCTCGGCTTATTGTGTCCAAAAATGAAACCCAGCAACGTATGAATGCCTATCTGCGGCGCATAAGCAATTGCTTGTTCCAGAAAATACCGCCCCAAGCCTTTGCCGCGCGCGCGTTCGTGCAGGTAAATTGACAATTCGGCGGTTGCAGAATAGGCCGGCCGGCCATAGAAATTGGAGTATGACAACCAGCCGGTTACTTGGCCCTCGGCTTCAATTACCCAAAGCGGACGGCGCCCCGGCGTATGTTCGGCGAACCACGCGTGACGGGATTCAACACTGATCGGCTCGGTATCGGCGGTAGCCTGACGCGAAGCAATGGTGCTGTTGTAAATGGCGACGATTGCGGGCAAGTCGTCAAAACGGGCGATACGGTGCAGAGGCGGCATGAGGGGCACGAAAATAAGGCTATAAAGTATGGGTGGCGCGCGACGAACCAAGCGCCGCTCCCAGGATTTCTTCAATGCGTTGCTTCACCCGGCGACCGCTTTCGTCCGCCGAAAAGTGAACGCCTATCCCTTGCGCCTTGTTATTGTTGGCGCCGGGTGGCGTAATCCAGGCAATTTTCCCGGCGATCGGGTACTTGGTCGCATCGTCCATCAAGGTCAAAATGAGATAGATCTCGTCGCCGATTTTGTAAGGCTTGGTGGTCGGCACAAAGATTCCGCCATTCGTCAAAAATGGCATGTAAGCGGCATATAACGCCGCTTTTTCCTTGATCGGCAGCGACAATACCGAGGGACGCGTTACTGTCGGACTTAGTGGAACTTCAGCCATGACCATCCATTTTAGGAAAAAAATCTCGAGTAATCCAGCAACATGTCTTCGATGAAGAGCTTTGTTGAAAGCGGGTGTTCGGCAATCGCGCGCCGTTCGTTGGCAGCCTTTAGCGCCTCCAGCAGGGCGCATACCTGCACGCGACCTGCCAATGCAGTCAACGCCGTCCGATACCTCGGATAATATCGAATAGTGCCCGAAAGTTTATGCGAAAAAATGTCGTATTGCCAGCGTTGCAACCAGGAGACCAATTCAGGAACGGGCGTTTTCTGTAATTTGTCGGCAATTTTCAAGGCCCCGTCTATGCTTGGCTGAGCCAAATGGCGCAAGAATTCGTCCATCGTCTCTCGGGTACCGGAGCGCGCTTGCTCCTGTGCCGCCAGCGGCGCCCCACCTTGTTCTGCCAACCAGGCGTCGGCATCGTCGACTTGTTGTTCCCGAAGCCACTCCAGCGCCTGCTCGCGCGGCGGCATGCTCAATGCAAATTTGCGGCAGCGTGACAAAATCGTCGGCAGCAGCCGATCCACGCTATTCGATACCAACAAGAAAATGGTGTGCGGCGGCGGCTCTTCCAGCGTCTTCAGCAATGCATTGGCGGCGATGGTATTCAGGGCTTCAGCCGGGTATAGCACAATGACGCGCATGCCTTGCCGATGCGTTGAGATGTTCATGAAGTCGGCCAATGCCCGGATCTGGTCGATCTTGATGTCTTTCGAAGGAGCCTTGGCCGACTTCTTGCTCTCGCCGGTATCGCCGGGCTCTTCACCGTCGTCGGCATCTTCGTCGTCCAGAACTTCAGGGCGCACACGCCGATAGTCTGGATGGCCATACTGTTCAAACCAGCCGCATGACGGGCATTGGCCGCAGGGCTGACCGTCGGCGGCAGGTGTCTGACATAGCAAAGATTGCCCAAAACGTTCGGCAAATGCAGACTTGCCTATGCCGCCTGCCCCATGAAACAGGATCGCATGCGGCAAACGCCCGCGCAGTTGCTGGAGCTGAAGCCACGCATTTTCTTGCCAGGGATAAAGCGGATTAGTCATGCAATTCTAAATGCGAATTTAAATATAATCAAATAGTTGAAAGAACTTTATCAAGTGAAATCTCGATATCTTTGATTGTTTGGGTCGAATCTATTATCCGAAATCGATCTGGAAACTCTTCTGCACGGCGCAGATAGGCCGCTCTGGTCGCAGCGAAAAATTCTGCTTTCTCTTGTTCGAATTTATCCGGCGAGCGGGTCGCTTCCAGGCGCCCGCGAGCCACCTCTAACGGCACGTCAAACAACAACGTCAGGTCAGGTTGAAGATGGGGATGCACCCATTGCTCTAAAGCAATTAATTTGCGTAAATCCAATTTCCGGCCGCCGCCCTGATAGGCGAAGCTGGCATCGGTAAAGCGGTCCGAAATCACCCAGTCGCCGCGCGCCAATGCCGGTTCGATAACTTGGGCCAAATGCTCGCGGCGCGCAGCAAACATCAGCAAGGTTTCAGTTTCCAAGTGCATTTTTTCATGCAGCAACAGTTCGCGCAATTTTTCACCAAGCGACGTACCGCCCGGTTCGCGGGTCGTGATCACCGTATGGCCGCGGGCCCGCAGCCAGCCGGCTACATACGCGATATGGGTCGACTTTCCCGCACCGTCGATTCCTTCGAAATTAATAAATTTGCCAGCGCTCATGAAATGTTCTGAAAACGAATGTGCATCTGGAGACGGTTATCGTTGATATTGACTAACCGCGTGATTGTGATCATCAAGATTGTCGGAAAACTGACTGGTTCCGTCCTTGCGCGAAACGAAATAAAGTGCATCGGTTTTAGCCGGATTCAGCGCTGCGGCCAGCGCCGCATCTCCCGGCAGCGCAATCGGTGTCGGCGGCAATCCGGCCCTAGTATACGTGTTATATGGCGTGTCGGTTTGCAAGTCGCGTTTATGTATCTGTCCTTGGTACTTGTCGCCCATGCCGTAAATCACTGTCGGGTCGGTCTGCAATAGCATCCCAAGCTTCAGTCGATTCACGAATACGCCTGCAATCATGTCGCGCTCGGATTTCTGGCCTGTTTCCTTTTCGACAATTGAAGCGACGATCAACGCCTGATACGGACTCCTGTATGGTACCGAGATATCGCGATGGCTCCAGCCATCGTTCAGTTTTTTCAGCAGTTGGGCATTGGCCTGTCTATAGATCTGCAAATCGCTGGAGCCTTTGGCAAATAAATACGTATCCGGGAAAAATAAGCCTTCCGCCGCCTTGAAATCCGGTGCAACTTTCGCCAGTAGCTCCTTTTCCGTCCAGCGCTCGGTATCGTGCTTCAAAGCCGGATGACCAGCAATTGCCTGACGCATTTGCTGAAAGGTCCAGCCTTCAATGATGATCAGAGACTCTTGCGCAAATTCGCCGCGCGCCAATTGTCCGACCAGAGACAGCGGCGTGGTAGCCGGTTTCAGCTCATAGCTGCCGGCCTTCAATCGTGAGGCTTTGCCAGTCAAACGTGCAAGCCATGTAAACAATACCGGGTTGATCGGTACGCCGGCGTTGGCGATCTGCTGCGCAGAGCCCCTCACCGTGCTGCCGGCCTCAATGGTGAAGTCGATCGGCGCATGGCCCGGCTCGGTGATCGGCTGCTGCGCCCAGTACACAAAGGCGCCGATAGACAGGGCCGAAAAAATCGCAATAAGGGAAAATAGTTTTTTGAGCAAAGTTGGTCCTGCTGGCAATCTTTGGGTGGAGTCCGACGTCTTTTTTCTAGCGCCACTATAATCGACCTATCATGATAATAGTTTACAGAGGATTTATCCGATTTTATGACTGAATTAGTGAATGAATGGCTGCAATTCCTGGTGCAGCAGGGGGCGGGTTTGAGTGATGAAACACCTCCCCAGGTCCTTGCCTTCGACGGATTGGGGATCAATTCAACGCAGGGCAGCGATTTTGCGGCCCCGCTAACCGATCTTGGCTTGATTGCCTTGACCGGCGAAGAAGCGGCGCACTTCCTACACAATCAACTGACCAGTGATGTCGAAAACCTCGGTTCCGCCGAAGCCTGCCTAGCCGGATATTGCACGGCCAAAGGCCGACTGCTGGCGACCCTGCTATGTTGGCGCACTGGCGACGTGATTATGCTGCAATTGCCGCGACAAATCCAGGCGGCAGTACAGAAACGGCTGCAAATGTTCGTATTGCGCGCAAAGGCCAAGCTGCGGGACGCAAGCGACGAATACGTTGTGCTCGGTCTGGCCGGCCACGCGGCAAGCAACGCGCTGACGGCATGGTTCCCGCAACTGCCGGCTGCACCGTACCACAAGCAGGAATCCGACGCCGGCACATTGATCCGGGTAGCCGATGCTGACGGGGCGCCGCGCTATCAATGGATTACCTCTAGCGCGGCTGCGATCAACGCGTGGCCCGTGCTGACCGGCACGCTGTCCGCCGCCGGCCCGTGCGCATGGCGCCTATCGGAGATACATGCGGGCGTCCCTTGCGTTACCCAAGCAACGCAGGAGCAATTCGTGCCGCAAATGATTAACTTCGAATTGATCGGTGGCGTCAATTTCAAAAAAGGCTGTTATCCGGGCCAAGAAATTGTCGCGCGCAGTCAATATCTTGGCAAACTCAAACGCCGGATGCTATTGGCTTCGGTCGCAAGTGCCGTCGCCCGGCCCGGCACGGAGGTGTTTGCCGCCGACGATCCTGATCAACCGTGCGGCATGATCGTCAACGCGGAAATCAGCGGGGCCAATCAAATGGATTGCCTGGTCGAAATCAAAGTTGCCGCGGCCGATCGCGGCACCGTGCATCTTGGTGCTGCGGATGGCGCGCCACTGCAGTTCAAGCCGCTGCCCTACGCATTAACGGATCCGGCATGACGAATCGGCTGGTGCAAGACGACCCGCAATCCAGCCACATGTCAAACGTGCCGGACAAAATGGACTGGTATGTTTATTACCGGGTTCGCGCCGAATTTTCGGCAAGCCTGCAATTGCGGGTGACCTTGATGCAAGACCGCTTGCTGCGCGAATTCGGCATAGCCGGCGCCCTCAAGCGGCGGCCGCAGTCACAAGATGGGATGCATACCTGGATGGAAGTCTACGCCGGAGCCCCGCCGGATTTTGACGCAATTCTTGCCTCTGCGGTGCTGGTTGCCAATCTGACGGAGCTGGTTGACGGCGTGCGTCACACTGAACAGTTTTTGGATGGTAGCTCATGTGCCTGATCGTATTCGCCTGGCAGATTGTGCCGGGCATTCCATTGGTCCTGGCCGGAAATAGGGATGAAATTTTTGCGCGTCCGGCCATCCCCGCCGGATGGTGGGAAGATCATCCGCAGATATACGCCGGGCGCGATTTACAGGGTGGCGGAACGTGGCTGGGCGTGACCCGAGAAGGCCGCGTCGCTGCGCTGACAAATTTCCGCGCACCCTCGGAACACCGGACCAATGCCCGCTCGCGCGGAATGCTGGTCGCCGACTATTTGAGCGGGCAAGCAACGCCGGACGAGTATATAGCCGGCATTTCAGCCGAGGCAGACTCCTATAACGGCTTCAACCTTATTGTTGGCACGCCGGACAAATTGATCTGGTATAGCAATCGCCATCACGAGGATTCCCGTAACGGCCGCGCGTTGGCCCCGGGAATCTATGGCATCTCGAATGACGGGCTCGACTCCCCGTGGCCCAAAGTAGTCAAAACCAAGGCACAGTTTGCGAGCCTTTTATGTCAGGGCGCGCCGCAAGACGCCTATTTTGAAATGTTGATGGATACTACACGAGCATCCGATTGCCGCTTGCCTAAAACCGGGGTCGACATTGAGTGGGAGCGGATACTGTCGGCGGTCTGCATCGAGTCGCCAACCTACGGCACCCGCGTGTCGACTGTGGTGCAGGTATACCCGAATCGTGCCCCGATGCTGCTGGAACATTTGATTCATTCGGGTACCGACGTCAAGCAGGGCGGGAAGCCGCAATGTGAATCATAGACGACCGCTCTCATTTGGCGAAAGAATCACTATTCATTTACTTTCACTCGCCAAGACGGCATTGATATTTCAAATTATGTTCGGCGTGCGCCCGAAATTCTTCGGCCCGCCACCTATGGAGGATGTATGAAAATCTTGATGGTACTGACATCGCACGACCAGCTCGGCAATACCGGATTGAAAACCGGTTTCTGGCTTGAGGAATTTGCCGCACCTTATTATGTCTTCAAGGACGCAGGCGCGGATATCACGTTGGCATCGCCGAAGGGCGGTCAACCGCCGCTCGACCCGAAAAGCGATGATGCCGGCTCTCAAACCGATGCTACACGGCGCTTCAAGGCAGATGCCGCAGCACAGGCGGCATTGGCCAATACGGTAAAACTTTCGACTGTTGCAGCCGCAAGTTTTGACGCCCTATTTTATCCTGGCGGTCACGGTCCATTGTGGGATCTGGCCGAAGACAAACATTCGTTCGCCCTGATTGAAACCATGTTCGCCGCCGGCAAACCTGTTTCTGCCGTCTGCCACGCGCCGGGTGTTTTCCGTCATGCCAAGGCTGCAGACGGTCTTCCGCTGGTAAGCGGAAAGTCCGTCACCGGTTTTACGAATACGGAAGAAGCCGCCGTGCAGTTAACGGATATCGTGCCATTTTTAGTGGAGGACGAGTTGAAAAAGGCAGGCGGAAAATATTCCAGCGGTGCAGATTGGCACCCTTATGTGACCGTTGACGGCAATTTGGTCACCGGACAAAATCCGGCCTCTTCCGAACCGGCCGCGGTCGAAATGCTGAAACTTCTGAAACAGGGTTAAAACAGCGTTTGAACAATTACGATTGACAACTTAATTGGTTATGCCATCTTGGATAAAACGCGCCGCATGCCGATGTGCGGAATCCCCGCTTCGATAAATTCGTGGCCGTCGCGTAAAAACCCATGCCGCGCATAGAAGGGCTCGGCCTGGGTTTGCGCATTCAACATCACCACCTGGTCGCCGCGATCTTGCGCGGCCCCCACCAATGCATCAAGGATCGCGCCGCCGACACCAGACCCGCGGGCGCCCTTTTTCACTGCCATGCGCCCAATATGTCCGTCGGGCAACAGACGCCCTGTACCCAAGCCCCATCCATGCTCGTCGTAAGCAACCGCGTGCACGCACGCTGCATCCATGTCATCCCATTCGAGGGCGACCGGAATTTTCTGTTCGATCACGAAGACGGCATAGCGAATCGCTTGCGCGACTGCTTGTTGTTCTGCCCACGTGCCAATACTGACTTTAAGGTTCATAAAAGGGACGGCGCGAGTTTTTCAATGCGTGCAATTGTCGCACGCCAGTCGTCCGGAATGGGAACCGCTTTCCGTAGCGCCACGTCGGCATAGACGTACACCAATTCGCCGGAAACCAAATGTTGGTTCTGCACGTAAATTTCCAACAGGAAGCGTGCCGATGAACGCCCAAAGCCGGCGCAACGTACGCCTATGTCCAGCATCTCATCGAAACGTGCCGGCGCCAAGTATTCGACGGTCGCTTTGCGCGCAAACATTTCTCGACCATCTCGTGCCTGCTGCAACACATCGGGCAACCCGGTCCGGCGCCAATATTCGGTGAACGCGACATCGAAATACGTCAAGTAATGCCCATTGAAGACTATGGCTTGCATATCGACTTCGGCCCAGCGTACCCGCAGCGAATGGAAAAAAGCAAAATCTTCGCGCGCCATGATGAGAGCGGCTTTATTCCGAGAGGAATGCGCGAATCAACTGGTTAACCCGTTCCGGTTGCTCGTGGACAATCCAATGCGTCCCTTCGGCGACCCGTTCCACTCGCAAATTATCAACCAATTCATCCAAGCCGTCCAGCAAGCCTGCCGGCAAGGCGATGTCGCGCTCGCCCCATATCACGCGGGTGGGAACATGGATGCGAAAATCCTTGGCCTGCATCTCCAGTTTGAGGGGGCCCGCGTGTTCGCTGGTCGGCGGATGGAGCGGCGAAGCCCTATAGTAATTGACGCCGCCGGTCAGTCCGCGCGCCCAGCACTGATGATATTTCTGCCTGACCGCCGGAGTGAACCAGTCCGCAGCGGACTGTCCCATGCCGATAAAAAAGCCATCCATCAATGCAAAGTCGTCTTTTGCCAGCGCCGTCTCCGACCCTTCGGCGCGCAGCCAGTTCATATAATCGCTGGCGGCCCGCTGTTTCGCATCATGCGCCAACGCCTGCATGAATAGATACGGATGCGGCGAATTGATGATAATTAATCGATCCAGCAACTGCGGCAGCGCAATCGCCAGATTCCATGCAATCGCCCCGCCCCAGTCATGCGCGACCAGCACGAACTTGTCGTACCCCAAATGCGCGGTCAGCAGGCGCAAGTCCTCCATGATATGGCGCGCCTTGTAAGCGCCGACCTCCGCCGGCATATCGGAAAGGTTGAAGCCGCGCAAGTCGGGAGCAAGCGCATAGTAGTCGCGGCCGAATTCGGCCAGTTGCGCTTGCCATGCATACCAGAACTCCGGAAAACCGTGCAAAAACAGGATCAGCGGTTTTCCAGGTTCGCCGGCGCTGGCGTAATGCAGACGAATGCCGTTGGAGAGTTCAACAAATTGATTGTCGCGAATTACAGCGTTCACTGGCAAGTCCCCTAGAAGGATTTGTGCAATTAGCTTTTCAGCGCTTGTTGCAGCCTCTCGCGCACCTGCGGCGCCGCCGCATAGGGATCGCCCGGATTACGCTGCATGACGATGTCTTCCATCCGTTTCTGCACATTGCCCAAGGCTTCCGGGTGCGAGTAGATATAGAATTGCTCATTCCGAATCGCATCGAAAGTCCGTTGCGCGACCTCTGCTGCGGATACCTTGCCGGAACTGACTGCTTTGTCCGACATCGCCTGCGCCGCGCGTTGGCTGGCGGTGGGCGCTTCTTGATTTTTCATCTCGCCAGGACGATTTCGGTACGATTGAGAGATGCCGGTCGGCACAAAATACGGGCACAGAACGGAAGCGCCGATCGGCGCCTCGACCAGCTTCAAGTCTTGGAACAAAGTCTCCGACAACGACACGACCGCATGTTTGGAGACATTGTATACGCCCATGGTCGGCGCGTTCAGCAATCCGGCCATTGACGCCGTATTGACGATATGCCCCTGATACCCTGGTTCCTGTTTAGCGCAGGATAGCATCAGCGGCGTAAAGATACGCACGCCGTGAATCACGCCCCATAGGTTGACGCCGAGCACCCATTCCCAGTCGGCTTGCGTGTTTTCCCATATCAATCCGCCGGATCCGACGCCGGCATTATTGAACAGAAGGTGCACCGCGCCGAACTTGTTCATTGCGGCATCTGCCAGCGCCTGAACCTGCTCGGCCTTGCTGACATCGCAACGCACGGCCAGCACTCGCACGCCTTGTGCTTCAAATTCTGCCTGCACCTTGTCCAATGCGTCCTGCTGCACATCGGCAAGCACCAGCTTCATGCCGAGTTTGGCGCCGAGTTTGGCAAATTCGTGTCCGAACCCGCCGGCTCCGCCGGTGATCACGGCAACTTTGTCTTTGAAATTTTTCATGTTGTTCCTAGCCTTTTAAGTTGAAAACCGAGCCGCGGAAAATGGTCGGCAACGGTACCGGCCCGCTCATCCGTGCGGCGTACCGCAAATTCATTGGCATCGGCCAACAGCAATTCGCCTTCAACCGGGTCGATGCCGTAGTCGGTTGGTTGTATGGCGACGCGTTCGCCCAGTTTAACGCCATGCAAATCGACCAACATTCGCCCGTCGAGACTCGCCGGCGTGCTGCTGCGAGCAACCGCCAGTGCCTCTTCGCCGCTCATTTTAGTGAATTGGGCGTGACCGATTGCCGCCATGCGGTCGGCCCATGCCAGCAGCTTGGGGACGCTGTCCAATATGCCCGCCACTGCCTGTGCCCGCCGCACATACCAGATCGCGTGGTACACCGAAAAATC
>PKWO01000534.1 GCA_003132085.1 Oxalobacteraceae bacterium
CTGGGCTTTTCCGTGAACAGCTCCCCAGTAAACACGCGCAGCAGTTCAACCGGGTCGTCCGCCTCGCCTTCCGCTATCACCGCATCGCGCAATCCGAAACACTGCATGCCGCAGGAATATATTTCCCGGCCGGCGACGTATGCGACGTATGCGACAAATGCCGCATGGGCCGTGAATAGGTGGCGCTCGGCAGTCAGCGTCAGCCATGCCTGCGGACTGTGCGCGATGCCGCTGCTATCGAGCTTGACCCCGAGGCCGCCTGCTTTGACGAGACCTGCGGCAGCCAGCATCAGCCCCACCGCGCGGCTGTGGGAACCGCCGCTGCCGATCAAATAGGTTACCAGCGTGTGGCCGGCAATTTTCTGCATGTCGTCGGTGTCGGCCCAGTGCTGCCCAACGGCGCTAAACGCCTGCAACATGCGCGGGTTCGGCGGTTCAACCTGAAGTGTAAATGAAACGTTTGCCTGGGTATCGGTCAGCACGCCGCCGTTCTGCACGTATCCGCCGCTGTGCGCGGCGATTTGCCGGGAAAGCGCCGCGCGATCGGCCCAGTTTCCGGGGATGCAAATGACAATTTGCGGATCGGGGGCAGTCTTCATCAATANNGCGCACAGCACTGTCGGGTCGACGTTTCCACCGCTGGCGACGATGCCGACGCGCAGGCCCGAGACGTCGACCAGGCGATGCATGACGGCCGCCGCGGCCAGACTGCCGGCCGGTTCGACCACGATCTTCATGCGCTCGACAAAGAACCGCATTTGGGTGCGCAACTGGTCGTCGCTGACGGTAATGATGTCCTTCACGCAGGCTTGCAGAATCGGCAGCACCAGCTTGCCGATGTGCTGCGTCTGCGCACCGTCCGCGATGGTGTCGGGCACCGGGATATGCACAATTTCACCGCTACGCAACGAACGTTGGGCGTCGTTTCCGGCCTGCGGCTCAACGCCGATGACCACACAGCCCGGCGATAGCGCAGCCGCTGCAATCGCGCTGCCGGACAGCAAGCCGCCGCCGCCGACCGGAACGAACAGGTAGTCGAGCTGCCCCACTTCCTCAATCAATTCTTTGACCGCCGTGCCTTGCCCGGCAATGACGTCGGGGTGATCGTAGGCCGGAATCACGGCCACACCGCGCTCGCTCGCCAGGCGGGCGGCAATCGCTTCGCGATCCTCCCGTTTCCGGTCATACAAAATCACCTCGGCGCCATACGCGCGGGTTGCCGCCAGCTTCATCGCCGGCGCATCGGTGGGCATCACAATCGTTACCTTCACTCCCAGCATCCGCGCAGCGAGCGCCATCCCCTGCGCATGGTTGCCGGACGAAAACGCCACCACGCCGCTGGCGCGCTGCGCATCCGTCAGGCAACTGATGGCGTTATAAGCGCCGCGAAACTTGAACGCACCGACGCGCTGGAAATTTTCGCATTTGAAAAACAGCGTTGCATCGGCCTGCAAGTCGGCCTGCCGCGAAGTCAGCACTGGCGTGCGATGCGCAACGCCATCCAGCCGGTGCGCTGCGCTGACGATATCCTGGTAAGTGACTGCGAGCTGCGTAGCGGCCATCAAGAGTTCCTTATGCGTTGATCAATATGCGGGTTATTTTACCTTGACGCGGGCGCGCCGCCCGGGGAGCACCGGCCAGCCGCCGAATATTCGGTCGCCGGCTATACTTCGACCCCGATTTGCGGCGTCGCAATGAAGCCTGGCCGGGCCGGATCGGCAACCCGAACTTTTTTGCGAAATGGCTGCAGGCGGCAGCTGTGCTTGCCGTAAAATAAACGGTAATCGCCTGATTTTGGATCGGGCGTGCGGCCCCGCACCGGCATGCCCACAACTCTGGTCACGACATGGAAAATAGACTTGTTTTCATTGGAATCGTACCGTCGGCCGTTCTGGCGCTGTGCGTCTGCGCGGTAGCCGGCGCCACACCGCTGATCGCGATTGATGTCGGCCATTCGCTGCAATCGTCCGGGTCAATCAGCGCGCGCGGCAAGCCCGAATTCGAGTTCAATCGCGAGTTGGCGCAAGTGGTTTGGCAAACGATCGAAACCAAGGGCGGGCGAGCGTTTGAAATCGGCGCCGACGGCAAGAGCGTGGACCCCGAAACGCGTCCGCTAGAGGCGAGCATGCACGGCGCCAAGTTCTTTTTGTCGATCCATCACGATTCGGCGCAGCCTCAGTATCTGGAGGACTGGACCTGGCAAGGCGGCATGCAGCGTTATACCGACCGTTTTTCGGGTTTCTCCTTGTTCATATCGCGCAAAAACCGGCAACTGGCCGCCAGCCTGCGTTGTGCATCGGCCATCGGCGCAGCCTTGAAAAAAGCCGGCTTGCCCGCTTCAACGCACCATGCAGAAAAAATTGAAGGCGAGAACAGACCGTGGGCAGATCAAGCGAACGGCGTGTATTATTATGACAACCTGATCGTTCTCAAAAATGCAAAAATCCCTGCGGTATTGCTGGAAGCGGGCATTATCGCGAACCGGGACGAAGAAAAGCATTTGCTTCAGCCAGCCGTGCGCAACGCGATTGCCATCGCCGTGGCGACCGGCCTGGACAATTGCGGAATGCTGAAGTGAAAACCGGCAAACCGGAAAGATGTCGAAAAGAAGTGAACCAAGGAAAAAAGGCGTTGTCTCTTATATAGATAAAAACAAAAGTGCACATAAAATGAATGAACAATATGCAATGCTGGAATCCGGATCCGACCGTTCCAACAAAGAAATCGAGGCGGCGGTGAACCGTGGTCTGGCGGCCTGCATGCTCAGCGGCGTGGCCGTCGGCGCTGTGGTGATGCGCGAAGGCGGCGTGCCGCTGCACGTGTGCGCCAGGGTGTTGGGCAGTCCGGGGCAACGGCGTGCATCGGATTGGCAACAAAATGCGCCGACATCGCCAACCGGCAGATAATCGCGCATTCGCTGATCGACTCGCCGTTGCGCCGCAGTTGCGCGCACATAACGTGCTTGAGTGCGTGCTTGAGTGCGTGCTTGAGTGATTATGCGGGTTGCTCGCCGATCAGCGCAGCGTTATACACGTCGCAAAACTCGATGGGCATACGCTTGGCCTTGCCGCTGCTTAACGCGATGCACACCAATTCCCAGCGGCCGCGCATCAATGTGACTTGGTCGCTGGCCCTGACAAGTTGAAAGCGGCGTACCATCGTAAGCTTGCCGTCGCTGGCGCTCAACCAAGTCGCCAATAACAGCTCATCGCCGAACAGTGCCGGCAGGATATAGTCGTATTCTCCGCGGCGAATCGCCATCGCGCGGTCCAGACGCCGATAATCAGCCAGATACAGGCCCAACTGCTCGGAATGCGCCCAGGCAACCTGCTCGCACCAGCCCACATAGACCGCGTTGTTGACGTGATTGAGACCGTCAATATCAGCCGCTTGCGGCACCACGCGCGTGGTGAAAGGCATCGGCACATCCCACTTGGCAGACGTTGCCCGATCGGTCGCGGAGGTTCCCGCCGCGATCGTTTTGCCGGCGGGCGCCACCACTACAACGATTTCCAGGATCGACTGAAATCCGAAAAATTGACGATCACTTTGACCGCCTTTCCATACACTTCCCGCTCGTCAAGAAATCCCCATACGCGTGAATCCGCCGAGTTGTCCCGATTGTCGCCCATCATCAGATATTTTCCGGCCGGCACCGTGCATTGCCACTCTTGAGCGGAGGCAACGATGCAATTTTCTTTATACTGGATCAGCCAGGCGTCGGGGTAAATCCGCGCACCCGGCATCGTATTGTTCAGCTTGATCACGTGCTCCCGGTTGCCGGCCGTTTCGTCCGCGAATATCTGCCCGGCATCCTCCTTTTCCGGCATGACGGAGTCATCAATCCTGACTTGGAAGGCTTGGTTATTGATGCGCACCACTCCCCTGTTGTAAGTCACCACATCGTTCGGCAAACCGATCAATCGCTTCACATAGAGAATCGACACATCGCCCGGATAGCGGAATACCACGACATCGCCGCGCTGCGGCTCGCCGAATTTTATCGCCGTATTGGTGAATGGCAAGCGCGGGCCGTAGGCAAGCTTGTTCACCAATATCCGGTCGCCTACGCGCAGCGTGGGCTCCATTGATCCGCTCGGCACTTCTTGCCAGTCGGCAATCGCGACGCGACAAAACAACATCAGCGCGATCACCCCGAAAAAATCGGCGCCGAACGTCACCCACAAGGGCTTTTTACCGGTTTTCAAAATCGCTTGTTTTCTCACGCGCGCGGCTACCCAAAAGATTCCAGTCGCTAACGCTGCGATGGACATGTATTCCATCAGACTGATGCCGATCTGCATGTGGACCCTTGCGTAAAATGAGGAATGGAAACTAGTGTCCCGAGTCATTAATTCGTGGAACAATTAAATGTGGTGAAATCGGCGCAAGACAAGGAACAAAGCACAGCAAGGCCGAGGCCTTGCGCGCATTTGTGACGCAGTATTGGGACGATTCTCAACATATTTAATCCACGAATTAATGACTCGGGACACTAGGATTCTGGAAATACTAACATCAATCAATTGTCCGGTCGCGCCCGGCTGCATTCGGCTGCATCCCGCTGTAAACGCAAAAAGCTCACCGAGTGAGCTTAAATTGACTTTCGTACCAATACTTGAGGCGATTCGCCGATCGCCCATGCTATCTGCATGGTGCCCTCAGCAGTTGAATCGACTCAAGTATTGGCCTGTTTTACGACCACTGCAAAGACAAATAAATACTACCCCAGTTTACGTCGTTTGTCTAGCCCTTCAAATACTTTTTTCAAACGGCACCTGTAACAGTTAACCGGAAGGCAATCCGTGCTTTTATGCCATTACAGCCTTCTGATTGCCGACAATCAACATGTCGGTAATCTGTGTCGCCGGGAGCGGTACTGACAGCAGATAGCCCTGGATTTCGTCGCAGTGCTGTGCCCGCAAAAAATCGAGTTGGCGTTCGGTTTCCACGCCTTCAGCGATCACCGCAAGCCCGAGATTGTGCGACATCGAGATGATAGTACAGACAATTGCGCAATCGTCGGCGTCATCCGGCGTATCTTTCACAAACGACCTGTCGATCTTCAGGCGATCCACCGGCAATTGCTTCAAATAAGACAAGGACGAATAACCGGTTCCAAAATCGTCGATCGCCACGGTCACGCCCAACGCCTTAAGCTGATGCAGCTTGTGGACCGTCTCTTCGACGTTTTCAATAATACAGCTCTCCGTAATTTCCAACTCCAAAAATTCGGGGGGAAGACCAGTTCTGGTCAGCGTATCGCTGACCAATTCGACGAAGCCGCTATGATGTATCTGTTTTGCGGCGATGTTGACCGCAATGCGCAATGCGATTTTGCTCTCGCGCCACCATGCTGCAGCCTGCGTGCAGGCGGTCAGCAACACCCATTCGCCGATGCCGAGGATCAGCCCGCTTTCTTCCGCAAGCGGGATAAATTCCATAGGCGAAATCATCCCGCGCCCCGGCCGCTGCCAACGCAGCAAGGCTTCAACCCCGACGATGCGTTCGCTATGCAGCGAGCGCTGCGGCTGGTAATACAGCACCAGTTCGTTGCGTTCGGCGGCACGCCGCAAGGCGGTCTCCAGTTCAAGTCTGCGCGTCGCATGCAACGCCATCGACTCGTCAAAGAATCGCCAGCAATTGCGGCCGGCCGTCTTGGCACGGTACATTGCGGTATCGGCGTTGCGCAACAGCGTTTCGCTATCCCTGCCGTCTTGCGGAAACACGCTGATTCCCATGCTTGCCGCCACGTACATTTCCTGGCCGGCGATATCAATCGCCGCCGTCAGCGAATCGGCCAATTTATTCGCAACCCGGTCAAAACTGCCGAGCTTGCTGTTTCCTTCCAGCAGCACAACGAATTCGTCGCCGCC
>PKWO01000118.1 GCA_003132085.1 Oxalobacteraceae bacterium
TCGGTTCGCCCTGCGGCGGCCCAAAATCACCGCTCAATTTCACCGGCGCCGCTACGGCGCCCTGAACACAGAGGGACAGCCAAACCAAGATACCGGAGAGTGCGAATAAACGGGAAAATGCACGGACAATGCGTTTCATGGGGTTTCCTTCGGTCTTGTAATTTGCAGATTTTCGTAAGGTATCGGTTTTTTCTAATATTTTTTGCGAAAGCACTATTTGAAATATAGCAAATCGCTTTGTCAATATACATGATCTCGCTCAAGGAATCGCAACACCGATCGGGCAGCTTGCGTGCCGTGGCAATCCCGAGATCCGCCCCGGCCCTGTCCTTGCCGTTTTGCGTTTGCAGTCGCATTTTTGGACGGCTTACAACTGCCATTTTCTCCGGAAGCCAATATTCATGCGGTTCTTCATGCGGTTGCCATAAGCCAACATATTAATGGTCAGCGCTTGTGGGCGATAAGATTTGTGCGGTATCATCGCCGAACCTTGATCGTGCGGTTACGTTCTCGGCGCATGACTATCTGAGGCAACGAGGTGCATCTGGCGAATCGGCGGATTTTTCCCATCCGACCAAGAGAGTGGCAATGAACAGCAATGACAACGAAAGCGCTTTTGGTGTTGATGATCCTGGTCAGCCGGATAACGCCAGTTCGCGTAAAGAGAGTTTGCCGGACGATCGGGAAGAAAATATCACGCGCAGGGAAAGCGCAGTCATTGGCGACGAAGCATCCGTTCTAATTCGCGAAAAATTAGTCTCCGCACGAGAAAAGGTCGCGGATTTGCGTGAAAATACTGCCGACTCGCGTGACGGCCATTCGGAGCTGCGCGAGGAGACCGCCTCTCTGCGAGAATTGACTGTGACCTCGCGCGAGCGGGAAGTACACGCGGCGGAGGCGCTACAGAGTGCATCCGATGATCAAGTGGCTATGTTGCAGCAAGCGAACGCGCATCTGGTCGTCGCTGCCATTGACGCCCACAAACTGGCGGAACAAGTCGAAGCGGCGAAAGCTCAGTTGGATCATTTAGCCCATCACGATGTGCTCACCGGTTTGCCTAACCGGCTACTGTTGCAAGACCGGCTTAGCCAGGCGATAGAGTCGGCCCGCCGTCAAGGCAAGCAACTGGCAGTCATGTTTTTGGACCTGGACCGATTTAAACATATCAACGACTCTCTCGGGCACGCGGTTGGCGATCAACTGTTGCGGTCGGTTGCGCAATGCCTGGTGAGCAACGTCCGCCATTCGGATACGGTCAGCCGTCAAGGCGGGGATGAATTCATACTGCTTCTTCCCCACATCGAGCATGCGGAAGACGCAGCGCTGTCGGCGCAAAAACTACTCGCCGCGCTGGCGCGGGCTCACCATATCGGCGGGCAGGATCTGCACATCGGCGTCAGCATCGGCATCAGCATCTATCCCGGCGACGGTCAGGATGTGGGGGCACTGATCAGGAGCGCCGACACCGCGATGTATTATGCGAAGGAGAACGGGCGCAACAACTACCGATTCTTCGAGCAGGAAATGAATGCCCGGGCGGTCCAGCGGCAATCCATCGAGGCCAGCCTGCGTCGCGCACTGGGGCAGCAAGAATTTGTTTTGCTCTACCAGCCGAAAGTAAATCTTCAGAGCGGCGCAATTGTCGGTGTCGAGGCGCTCCTCCGCTGGCAGCATCCGGAACAAGGGCTGCTATCGCCGGCGTTGTTCCTGCCGGTCGCCGAAGAATGCGGCTTGATTTTGCCGATTGGCCGCTGGGTGTTGCGCCAAGCCTGTCTCCAGGCGCGAGTTTGGCGGCAAGCCGGCTTGCCGCCGATCACCATCGCAGTCAATGCCTCCGCGCACGAATTCCGCGCCAAGGATTTTCTTGAATATATACGTGCAACGCTTGCCGATACATGCATGGAGCCACGCCATCTGGAGATCGAACTGACCGAAAGCGTTCTTATGCGGGATGCCGAGTCTACCAATTCGGTGCTGCAAGCACTCGCAGACTTGGGCGTAAGGCTTGCGCTTGACGATTTCGGCACCGGCTATTCCAGCCTCAGTTATCTGAGGCGCTTTCCTATCGATACCCTGAAGATCGACCAGTCGTTTGTGAAGCACATGATTGGCAACACCGACGATGCCACCATTGTCAGTGCGGTGGTTGGCATGGGGAAAAACCTTAAGAAATGCGTGATTGCCGAGGGCGTGGAAACGCCGGAGCAATATGCAGCTCTTCGAGATCTGCATTGCGACGAGGGCCAGGGCTACTATTTCGGTCCTCCGATGGCGGCAGAGGCGTTTGCGAGCTTATTGCAGACAGGCTTGTCGCTCAAGATAAATTCACCCATTCCAAAACCGGCGAAGCTGAAACCAATAAAATAAAACGAATAGCGCTCCGAAGCGCAAAACGGGGCCGCCTTTCGATGTGTCGGTTAGTTGATCGCGGGTGGACCCGCGATCGTAGTGAGGCTTGCGGTGGTCAACAGGATCATGCCGGCAACGACGATTTCAGCCGCAATGGACCGCCGCAAACCCGCGATCGCAGACCGGTCGCCGTTGTATAGTCTTGGCGTAAAACGTGTTTTGTTGATGACCGCCAGAACCAGCAGAAAAACCACACACGCAAATTTCACGATCATCATCTGACCGTAAGCGGATTGCCACAACGCGCCCGGCGTCCCAAGCAATAACCAGAGCAGCAGCACGCCGACCGCGATGAGCAGCCCGACGAAAATCGCGGCCATTCTGCCAAACCGTTGCATCACGGCGGCGACCTTGCCGACGTCGCTGCTATAGGTCAATCGGTGCAGCGGCCAAAGAGCGCCCAGCCAAAAGGCCACGGCCAGCAAATGGACGCAAATCAACCATAGCGGCAGCGGCCCGGCTTCGGTCGCGAGTTCACTGGCATGTCCCGCCAACGAGAATGACGTAGCGGCGAGCACTGCACCCGACAGCGGAATGCAGAGCAGCCAACCGCTTATGCGCGCGCCGCAACCCAGGCCGATCAGACCGAGTCCGGCGAGCCGCAGCGCAATGGCCGGACCTTCTCTCGATGCCAATACCGCGCGTGTCATTTCGACATCCAGCATGCCGGACCAGTCGCCGCTCAAGATGCCATTCAGGACGACGATGCGCGACACCGAAAGGATCATTCCCGCCAACGCGGCCACGGCCAGAACGCGCCTGATTGAGCACTGCTCCGGGTTGCTTAAGCGGGGAGACAGCCACGCCAGAAAAAACACGCCGCCGCTCGCGACAAAACTCGCGCCGTAGGTCATCGCCTTCAGCGCGATCGCCGATGCTTGCCAGCCATCTATACCGGACAACAACTTGACCAACACCGAATCCATCGACTAATTTCCTGAAATCGTGAACGACAATATGCCTTTCATCGGATGCCCGTCGGCCGACAGCGTGCTCCACGTAGCCTGATATTGTCCCGGCGTTAACGCAGGTAGCGGAATTGAAAATGTTTTTGAAGCCGCGGCCGAGGTATCCACGGTAATCGGCATAAGGTCTTTTCCTTTGAACAGTTTCAACATGACCAATTTGGTTGGATGGCCAAACGTGAGGTTGATGGATTTTGGCGCGGCACTGAGCACCGCATTGTCGGCCGGCGAGGAATTCTCCAGCATTGCGTGTCCATGCGCCTGTCCATAAATCAGTAGGCCGGCGGCGCTCGCTGCCAGTAAAAAGCGCTTGAGATTCATTGTTTTTCCTTACAAGTTCGTGTCGAACAGAGATAACGCGGGCGTTGTTGAATTAGGGCAACGCTGAATAAGTTACTGCGCGGCCCGAGTTTGCGTCTGCGATGCTCACCGTACCTTCGTACGGTTGCGCTTCTCGACGCAAACTCGAACCGCTCGCTACACTTATTCAGCGCTGCCNNACACTTATTCAGCGTTGCTTTAGCTGAGCGGACTGAGTCACAAGTCGGCGACGAAGCGCCCTTTCTTCTCGCCGCGACTTTTTTCATTGCACGGCGGTGACCACGTAATCGGACCCCTGCTTCGTGAGCGTGACGGTGACCTTGCGGCCGACGGCAAGCTTGTCGAACAATTTGCTATCCTTGACAACGAAACCCATCGTCATTGCCGGCCAGTTAAGGTCCGGGATCGCTTCGTGCGCGAGCGTTACGCTGCCTTTCGCCGGGTCGACCGCCCGCACCACCGCCATCGCCTGATGCACAGATACTTTCTGCACATCGTCGTGCATGTTCTTACCGGTCTCTGCCGTTTTCATGTCGCCATGCGGCATGCCGGGCATGCCAGCGTGATCCATTCCGCCGGATTGCGCGATGGCAAACCCCGAAGCGGACAAAGCGAGAATCAAAGATACCGTTGACGTAATTTTCATTGCGATATTTCCTTTATTAATGGCGATGCGTTAGTAAATATTTTTCCCTCAGTGGCGCTAGTTGACCTGATTCATTGTCGCTACGTTGGATGGGCACCCTTGGTCGGCGCCTTCAGGTCGGCGCCTGCCCGGCGCAACTGCCGTCGTCGCATCAACAAATACACCGCCGGCACCACGAACATCGACAACAGCGGAGCGGTAATCATACCGCCGACCATCGGCGCGGCAATCCGTTGCATGACTTCCGAGCCGGTGCCGGACCCGATCATGATCGGCACCAGGCCGGCAATAATGACCGCCACCGTCATCGCCTTCGGCCGTACCCGCAGCACCGCCCCCTCGCGAATTGCGTCGAGCAGATCGGCTTCGCCGCCGTTGCCCTCCGCCAGTCTAGTCTCCCAGGCATTTTTCAAGTATAGCAACATGATCACGCCGAATTCGGCCGAGACGCCGGCCAGCGCGATGAAACCGACGCCGCTGGCAATCGACAGGTTATGACCGAGAAGCCACAACAGCCATACGCCCCCGGCCAACGCAAACGGCAGCGTCGCCATGATCAGCGCCGCTTCGTCGAAACGCTTGAACGTCAGGTACAGCAGCACGAAGATAATGAATAGGGTCGCCGGCACCACGATCTTCAATTTTGCATTGGCGCGTTCCAGATACTCGAACTGCCCGGACCAGGAAACCGAGTAGCCGGCTGGCAGCTTTACATCTTTCGCCACGGCCTGTTGCATCTCATGCACCGCCGAACTGAGATCGCGCCCCCGGATATTGACGTACACCCAGCCCGACAGCCGCGCATTCTCGCTTTTGAGCATCGGCGGCCCGTCAGTGATGCCGATCGTCGACACATCGCCCAGGCGAATCTGCGCGCCGCGCTCAGTAAGCACCGGTAGTTCGCGCAATTTTTCCACCGAGTCGCGCACCTCGCGCGGATAACGCACATTGATCGGGAAGCGCTGCAAACCCTCGACCGTTTCACCGATATTGTCGCCGCCGATTGCCGCAGAAATGATGCTTTGCACGTCGGCGATATTCAACCCATAACGCGCGGCCGCATCGCGATCGATGTGGACGTCGACGTAGCGTCCGCCATTGAGCCGTTCCGCCAGCGCCGACGATACCCCCGGTATTTTCTTGACCACCTGTTCGATCTCGCCGGCAATGCGGTCGATTTCTTGCAAACTTGTCCCGGCAACCTTGATGCCGACCGGGCTCTTGATGCCGGTCGCCAGANNGTTGCGGATCGGCGGCACCCAGATATTGGACAATCCCGGCACCTGCACGATGCGATCCAGTTCCTCGACCAGTTTGTCGGTGGTCATGCCGGGCCGCCACTGATCGCGGGGTTTGAACTGGATCGTGGTCTCGAACATTTCCAAAGGCGCCGGATCGGTCGCGGACTCGGCGCGCCCGGCTTTGCCGAACACTGTCTGCACCTCCGGCACGGTCTTGATCAGGCGATCGGTCTGCTGCAGCAACTGGGATACCTTGCCCGCCCCAATACCCGGCAAGGCCGATGGCATGTACAGCAAATCGCCCTCATCCAGCGGCGGC
>PKWO01000178.1 GCA_003132085.1 Oxalobacteraceae bacterium
TCCCCATGACGGCGCTGACGACGAGGAGACCAAGTTTCTTTGAAACGTTCAGCGACAAAATTTTCGGCACGATATTTCCTTAAAAATAAATCTAAAAGCCAACCCATGTGCAGCGTTGATTCCAGCAGCGATCATTGATCGCACCTGCAGGTCGGTATCGCCGTTGTGCGTTGCCAATGCTTCGGGAGTTCGTATAAATTGATTCTCTTGTCAAATTTACTCTTCGGTAAGTTGAGCAAATTTACAGAGATCCATTTAAGGAGACAAAACCATTCGCATCGCTATACGAAATACAAAGGCATCTCGAAAAGATGCGTTACGGAAACAAATTTACTCTTTCTCTGGGGAAATACAACCTGTCAGAGTTGACAGCTAGGCGGCTAGGGCGTTGTCGCATGGATAACAACGTGGCGGAATGATGCCTTGCGTCCAAGCGTCATGAAATGTTGTCGATATTACGAGCCGATTTCGGGCGTCCGGTTTCCAGCATAGGGTTGAGGACCGTCACGTCGATGGCGGCTTTGGCATCAATGCACGGACTGATTAACCAAGGAAAATCTATCGATCGAAAGTGCGTAGGCGTAGGGTTGCTAATGGCTGTTTGGAAAGATTCATACTTACTCCGGTCGGGTCGAGTGAAGCCATTCTCGTCCAACAACTACCTGTGCCGCCACTGCAAGCGCGCCATTGATCAACAACGCGTGCCGTACGCCCAATAGGCTGACAGAAACCCCTGTCAATAAGCTGCCGATCGAGAGGCCGCCGCGCATCGCAAGCATGTACAGGCTGACCGTTTCGCCCCGCAATTGCGACGGTGTATTGGCCTGAAGGAGGGTGTTCGCCGAAATATTGCTGACGCTCATCGCTATACCCGCAACAACCAACAGGGCCGGCAGTCCCCAGAACCACGGGTTAAGCGCCACTAGCCCGAGGACCACCCCGTATGCACCGGCGAACCATGAAGTCAAACGTCGCCGGTCATGGTTGATGTCGATAAAAAGAAGCATGATGGCGCCAAGCAGGCCGCCGACACCAAATGCTCCTACGGCAATGCTGAAGTGACCGGCGTCGCCATGGAAAGCATCTTTGACGAGTACCGGACTAAAGGTAACAATCTGCGCGCACAATAAGCTGGTCAAGAATACTGTGACGAGCGCGCCGCGCAGGTAGGGTACGCGAGCAATTTTCAATACGTTGGCAAATAAATGGTGATGGTCGTATGGGCGGTCGGCCGTCGGCGTGGCTGCCTGACGCGGCAAGATCCACAGGGCGACGACGATGAACGGCACATACGATACCGCGCTTACCGCGAAGCAGCCGACGGCGCCGACGCTGACCAACAATATTCCTGCGATGGCCGGCCCCAAAATGCGGGAGAGATTGAACTGGGTCGAGTTCAATGCGAGACCTGACGCAATCTGTTTGCGCTCGACAATGGAAGGCACAATGGACTGAAATGAAGGCATCGAGAGCGCGTCCGTGATACCCACCACCAGCGAGAGCACAATAACCATCCATGGTCTCACCATCCCGACCAGCAGAAGCACGACCAACAAAGTGGGGCACAACATCTGGATAGATTGGAATTTCGCGATCACCTGACGGCGGTCGGCACGGTCGGCCAACACGCCGCCCACCAGAGTCAACAGCAATACCGGTGCGCTCAGGGCAAACGCATCAACTCCTATCAGGAATGAAGAGGCGCCAAGGCTTAGAAGAAGCCAAGGCTGGGCCACTTGCTGGGCCCACGTGCCGATGTTGGACAGCAGGCTGGCGAACCAGAACGTACCGAAGTGCCGAGTCCATAGCAGGCTGATTGATTCGCCGAAGGTGGTGTCTGACATATGTGGCTAACCTAAATACTTTTCGTTCGCTGCCCAGTAGCATGGCACGCCGCGCTATGTCGTACGTTATCACATGGATCGCACTGCGGTTGATCGGTTACGAAAGGTATTCGCCTTCAGGGAAAAAATATTGACCGGCTTTGATGCAAATCAAAGCCGGTCGAGTGCAGAGGGCGTTCAATTCAGTTCGCAATCGATGTAACGCCTAGTGCAAGTGGCTGACAGGTAGTGGCTGTAAAACACCGATAGTCTTAAGGTAATGGGAGATGCCTAATGGCCGACGAAAAACGTGCGCGGCATTCGCTTAGACGCCGCATCACCGTCACCACGTTACTGATTTTTCTCGTCAGCATGTGGGCGCTGTCGTATTACGCCAGTCGGATGTTGCGGGAAGACATGGAACGCCTGCTGGCCGACCAACAGTCTTCCACTGTGTCGTATGTTGCCGCCGAGCTTAACCATGCATTGGAAGAACGGCTGCTTGCCCTGGAAAAAGTTGCGAGTTCGATTGACTCGCAGATGTTGGGCGATCCGGTTGCTCTTCAGAAAATGCTGGAAAGCCGCCTGATTTTCCAGGACATGTTTAACGCAGGAGTCGTTGCAGTCTCGCAGAGCGGCATTGCGGTAGCCGACGTGCCGCTCATGGTCGGACGCAGGGGCACGAATTATGCCAACAATGGCGCGGTCCACACTGCGCTGATTGACGGCAAATCGGCGGTTGGGGGCCCAGTTATCGGGCAAATATTGCAACAGCCGATATTCAACATTACCGCGCCAATCCGGGGTGTCGATGGAAAGGTGATCGGCACTCTGTCCGGCGTAATCAATCTCGCCAAGCCAAATTTTCTGGATCGCGTAGGGGATCACAGTTACGGCAAGAGCGGTGGCTATGTCGTCATTGACCCCCAGCATAACGTCATTGTCGCTGCCACCAACAAGCGTCGCGTCATGCAGAAACTGCCCTCTCCCGGAACCAACGAAATGGTCGACAGGCGCAGGCAGGGCTTTTTAGGTCCGGCGGTGTCGGTAAATTCCGAGGGTGTGGAAGTCTTGTCATCGATTGGTCGCATTCCGGCGGCGGGCTGGGTTGTGGTTGCCACCCTGCCCACCGAGGAAGCGTTTGCCCCAATCCGTGAAATGCGGCGTCGCATCGTGTTTGCCGCAGTTTTGCTAAGTGCGCTCTCCGGAATGATTTCATGGTGGCTGTTGCGCCGCCAATTTGCTCCGCTGCATGCCGCCGTCGAAAGGCTGGCCGGCATGTCCGATGCTGCCAAACCGTTGGAACCCTTGCCGATTTCGAAGCAGGACGAGATCGGTCGGT